>JBQCFA010000057.1:0-11449 GCA_051959695.1 Rhizobiaceae bacterium | reverse complement strand
GCGGCCGAATGATTTTCAAGGGAGCTTTGTGATGTCTCTCATTCATGAAACCGACTACGGCACCCCGGCCTCGAATGCCGGCAAGCAGGTGACCCTGACGGTCGACGGCCAGTCGGTCACGGTTCCCGAAGGCACTTCGATCATGCGTGCTTCGATGGAAGCCGGCATCGAGATTCCGAAGCTCTGCGCCACGGACATGCTGGACTCCTTCGGCTCGTGCCGCGTCTGCCTGGTCGAAATCGAGGGCCGAAACGGCACGCCCGCCTCCTGCACTACGCCGGTCGGTGACGGCATGGTGGTGAAGACGAGGAGCGATCGGCTCGACGCCATCCGCAAGGGCGTGATGGAGCTCTACGTTTCGGATCACCCGAGCGCCTTTGGCGAGAAGGCCGGCACTGGCGCCAGCGAGTTCGATCATGTGATATCGCTGGTCGGCCTTGCCGAAAATCGTTACGGCGTCGAAGGCCGCAATCATGTCCATGCGAGTAATGGAAGCGATGGCGTGGCGCCCGGCCATGGTTCGCTCACCATCGACTACATGGTGAAGGACGAGTCGAACCCGTATTTCACCTATGACCCCTCCCAGTGCATCGTCTGCTCGCGCTGCGTGCGCGCCTGCGCCGAGGTACAGGGCACCTTCGCGCTTACTGTCGAGGGTCGCGGCTTCGACAGCCGCATCGTCGCCAGCATGGACGAGAATTTCGTCGATTCCGAATGCGTCTCCTGCGGCGCCTGCGTGCAGGCCTGCCCGACCGATGCACTGCGCGAGAAGGCTGTGCTGGAAAAAGGCGTGCCCGACAGTTCCGTCGTCACCACATGCGCCTATTGCGGCGTCGGCTGCAACTTCAAGGCCGAACTGAAGGGCGGCGAGGTCGTGCGCATGATGCCCTACAAGGCCGGCAAGGCCAATCATGGCCATTCCTGCGTCAAGGGCCGTTTCGCCTATGGTTATGCGTCGCATCGCGAGCGCATTCTCAGCCCGATGGTGCGCGCCAAGATCACCGATCCGTGGCGCGAAGTCAGCTGGGAAGAGGCACTGGCCCACACCGCCAGCGAATTCAAGCGTCTGCAGAAAGAATACGGCCGCGCCTCGATCGGCGGCATCACCTCGTCCCGCTGCACGAACGAGGAGACCTACCTTGTGCAGAAGCTGGTGCGCCAGGGCTTCGGCAACAACAATGTCGATACCTGCGCCCGCGTCTGCCATTCGCCGACCGGCTATGGCCTCGGCCAGACCTTCGGGACTTCCGCCGGTACGCAGGATTTTGATTCTGTCGAACAGACCGATGTCATGATCGTCATCGGTGCCAATCCGCCGGATGCGCATCCGGTCTTCGCCTCACGCATGAAGAAGCGCATCCGCGAGGGCGCCCGGCTGATCGTCATCGACCCGCGCCGCACCGATCTCGTACGCTCCGCGCACATCAGGGCCGACTATCACTTGCCTCTGCGGCCCGGCACCAACGTTGCCATCCTGACGGCGATCGCCCACACCATCGTCACCGAGGGCCTCGCCGACGAGGCGTTCATCCGCGAGCGTTGCGACTGGTCGGAGTTCGAGGACTGGGCGGAATTCGTCTCCGAGGAGCGTCACAGCCCCGAGGCGGTGAGCGAATATGTCGGCGTGCCGGCTGACGACATCCGCGCCGCTGCGCGTCTCTACGCCACGGGCGGCAACGGTGCCATCTATTACGGTCTCGGCGTCACCGAACACAGCCAGGGATCGACCACCGTCATGGCGCTGGCCAACCTGGCCATGGCCACCGACAATATCGGACGCGAAGGCGTCGGCGTTAACCCGCTGCGCGGGCAGAACAACGTGCAGGGCTCCTGCGACATGGGCTCCTTCCCGCACGAGCTTCCCGGTTACCGCCATATCTCCGGAGAGGGCGTGCGCCGGATCTACGAGGAGATATGGGGCGTCAAGCTCGACGACGAGCCCGGCCTGCGCATCCCCAACATGCTCGACGCCGCCGTCGACGGCACCTTCAAGGGTATCTACATCCAGGGCGAGGACATCCTGCAGTCCGATCCGGACACGCACCACGTCGCCGCCGGCCTGGAGGCGATGGAGTGCGTCGTCGTTCACGACCTCTTCCTCAACGAGACGGCGCGTTACGCGCATGTCTTCCTGCCCGGCTCCACCTTCCTCGAGAAGGACGGCACCTTCACCAATGCCGAGCGCCGCATCAACCGCGTTCGTGAGGTGATCCAGCCGAAGGCGCGTTACGCCGACTGGGAAGCGACGCAGGAGCTGGCCCGCGCGCTCGGCCTTGACTGGAACTACACCCATCCGTCTGAGATCATGGACGAGATCGCCGCCACCACGCCGACTTTCGCCGGCGTGACGTTCGACCTTATCGACAAGCTCGGGTCTGTGCAGTGGCCCTGTAACGAAAAGGCGCCGGAGGGCACCCCGACCATGCATGTCGGCGAATTCGTACGCGGCAAGGGCAAGTTCATCCGCACCGAATATGTCGCCACCGACGAGAAAACGGGGCCGCGCTTCCCGCTGCTGCTCACGACGGGCCGCATCCTGTCGCAGTACAATGTCGGCGCGCAGACGCGGCGAACCGACAATGTGGTCTGGCACGAAGAGGATCGACTGGAGATCCATCCCTTCGATGCAGAGAGCCGTGGCATCCGCGATGCCGACTGGGTCCGTATCGCCAGCCGTGCCGGAGAGACGACGCTGCGCGCCCTGATCACCGAACGCGTCGCGCCGGGCGTCGTCTATACCACCTTCCATCACCCCTCGACCCAGGCCAACGTCGTGACCACGGACTTTTCGGACTGGGCGACCAACTGCCCGGAATATAAGGTGACGGCCGTGCAGGTGTCGCCGTCCAACGGACCAAGCGACTGGCAGAACGACTATGAGGACCTGTCGCGCAAGAGCCGACGCATCGCCAGGCTGGAGGCTGCGGAGTAGGCGATGGCCAATCGCCCGACGCGGCATCCGGTATCACGTATCGCCAGGCGCGACGGCGCGATCGCGTCCGGGCGTCGCCTGGTGCCGGAGGAAGTGCCGGTTGCGTTCTCCTTCAACGGCACGACGCATGCCGTGATGATGGCGAGCCCCGCCGACCTCGAGGACTTTGCTGTTGGCTTTGCCACGACCGAGGGCATCGTCGCATCGCCGGAAGACATCGAGGCGGTGGCGATAGAGGATCATGACGAAGGCGTCGATATCCAGATTGCGCTCAAGGACAAGGCGGACGCGGCGTTTCAGGCTCGACGTCGGCGCATGGCGGGGCCCGTTGGCTGCGGCCTGTGCGGGATCGAATCGATCGAAGAGGCGCTTCGCCCCGTCGGCATCGTAGCGGGTAGCCAGGCGCTCGACGCCGGTGACGTCACCCGCGCCGTCAGGCTGCTTTCCGCCAGGCAGACGCGCAACGCCGAGACCCACGCCGTCCACGCGGCCGGGTTTTACGTGCGGGGGCAGGGCATCGTCGCCGTGCGCGAGGACGTGGGCCGCCACAACGCGCTCGACAAACTCGCCGGCGCGCTCGCGAGGAAGGGGATCGATGGCCGCACGGGCGCCGTCATCATCACCAGTCGCGTCTCCGTCGAGATGGTGCAGAAGACCGCCGCCATTGGTTCGTCGGTTCTTGTCGCCGTTTCGGCGCCGACCGCGCTGGCGCTGCGCACGGCCGAAAAGGCCGGTCTGACGCTTGTCGCGCTGGTGCGCGGCGACGATTTCGAGATTTTCACCCACCCGGACCGGATCAAAGTTGGAGCCGCCGCCGATGTCGCCTGACAAGCTGATCTATCAGGCCAACCAGATCGCAACGTTCTTCGCTTCCCAGCCGCCTGAAGAGGGGCCGGAAGGCGTCGCGACGCACATCAACAAGTTCTGGGAACCGCGTATGCGCCGCCAGTTCTTCGAGATGATCGAAGGTGGAGAGAGCCGTTTCCACGCGCTGGTGGTGAAGGCGGTTCCCATGATCCGCCGGCCGCATGCCGATCCGGATTCGGGGGTCGGCACCGGCAGCGATGCCGAACGCGGCGCGCCCGGAGGCCAGGGCCCGAGTGCCGGCGAATCCAAGTCCGAGCCGAGCGTTCCCGAAAGCCGCGCCTGAGCGGTCAGGCCGCGACCAGCTTTCCTTCGAGTGCCTTGCGAATGAGGGTGACGGTTTCCGTCTTGCCGTAGAGCGCGACGAAGGAGCCGAAGCGTGGGCCTCGCTCCTGTCCCAGCAACACCTGATAGATCATCTGGAAGAAGGCCACCGAGACGCCGGGACCGCCCTCTGGGCTCTTCTTCTGGTGATCCTGGTAGCGCGGGATAGCGCGTGCCACGTTGAGCGCGGCGTTCTGGATCACCTCTCCGTCGGCGCTGCCCGGCAGGCTTTCGAGTTTCTCCGCAAGCGCGGTGAGCGCCTGCCGTTCTTCCTCGTCCGGCGCCCGATAGACCTTTGTCGGCCGCACGAAGTCCTCGTAGTAGCGCACCGCGAAGTCAGCGAGCCGGTCGAGCTCGGGATGGCTCTGCGGCGTTACGCCCTCGACGTGCCGGGAGATGAAACCCCACAGCACCGTCTTGTTTTCGGCGTTGGACGCGCTGACAAGGTTGAGGAGCATGCCGAAAGGCACCGGAAGGCGGATATCCGGCGGATTGCCGTCATGGATATGCCAAACCGGATTGCCGAGGCGTTCCTTCCAGTCCTGACGCGGGTAGGCCGCGAGAAACTGGTAGTATTCATCCACCGCCCTCGGGATAACGTCGAAATAGAGCTTCTTTGCCTGCCGCGGCCGCTGGAACATGTAGAGAGCCAGGCTCTCGGTGGGGGCATAGGTCAGCCATTCGTCGATGGTCAGGCCGTTGCCCCTCGACTTCGAAATCTTCTCGCCCTTTTCGTCGAGGAAGAGTTCGTAGACGAAATGCTCCGGCGGGCGACCGCCGAGGATCGAGCAGATTTTGTCGTAGACGACCTGGTTGGTCTGGTGATCCTTGCCGAACATCTCGAAATCGACGTTGAGCGCGGCCCAGCGGGCGCCAAAATCCGGCTTCCATTGAAGTTTGACCCTGCCGCCCGTGACCGGCAGAGTCGTCTCCGTGCCGTCCTCGTCATCGAAGGTGATAGTCCCTTCTTTGGCGTCGACATGCTTCATCGGCACGTAGAGCACGCGGCCGCTCTTCGGCGAGATCGGCAGGAACGGGCTGTAGGTCGCCCGGCGCTCCTCGCCAAGCGTCGGCAGCATCACATCCATGATGGCGCTATATTTCCAGGCGGCCTGCCGCAGTTCCGCGTCGAACCGGCCCGACTTGTAGTAGTCGGTCGCGCTGGCGAATTCGTAGTCGAAGCCGAACGTGTCGAGAAAGCGTCGCAGCATTGCGTTGTTGTGATGGCCGAAGCTCGGATAGTCGCCGCCGAACGGGTTCGGCACCGAGGTGAGCGGCATATGCAGATAGGGTTCGAGCGCCGCGCGGTCAGGCACGTTGTCCGGGATCTTGCGCATCCCGTCCATGTCGTCGGAGAAGCATAGGAGTCTCGTCTTGACCTTGTCCTGGGTGAGCACGCGGAAGGCATGCCGCACCATCGAGGTGCGCGCCACCTCGCCGAACGTGCCGATATGCGGCAGGCCGGAAGGTCCGTAGCCGGTTTCGAACAGCACCGTTTCAGGAAAGCCGCGGTCCCTGTAGCGCGCGATGATCTTTTTCGCTTCCTCGAACGGCCACGCTTTGCTCTCCGCCGCCGCGGCGACGATTTCAGGATCGAGCTTGATCGCGCCGGCGCGCGAGGATGCGTTGTTCATTTTCCGGTTCCGGATTTCGAGGAAGCCGACCTGCTCTAAGCAGGGAGACGGCTTCGGTCAATCACGGGGGCGCTTTGCCGTTGCGGCCGCGTGCCGGCGGACCTACGTTGAGGCACCGTCATCAGGAGAATTTCGCATGAATTCGCTAGGGCCCTGCAAGGCGCTGATCTACATTATGATCGTCGTCTCGGCGTCGGACCGTGACATGACCGACGAGGAACTCGGCCGTATCGGCGTCGTCGTGGATACCTGGCCGGTGTTCGAGGACTTTCCCAAGGAAAGGCTGCTCGACGTCTCGCAGGAATGCCAACAACTGCTGCAGCTACCGGACGGACTGGACCGGGTCTTGGCGATCGTCCGCGACGAACTGCCCGCGCGCCTTCACGACACGGCCTATGCCCTCGCATTCGAAGTCGCGGCCGTCGACCTCGAGATGCGGCTGGAGGAATTGCGTATCCTTCAGCTCCTGCGCCGCAGCCTGAAGATCGACGAAGCGACGATCGGCGCCATCGAAAGGGCGGCAAAGGCGCGGCACCGAACATTGAGCTGAGCCGATGGGCCATTTCCTGCCTGGCGAAGCGTTCATCAGGCTCGGCGCGTTCGCGCTGATTTTCGCGGCGATGGCCGCCTACGAACTATGGTCTCCGAGGCTGGAGCGCGCGGAAATGGCAGGTGCGCTCAAGGCGCGGCGCTGGCTCACCAACGTATCGATGTTGGTCATCGCTTCGGTTTGTCTTCGCATCATCTTCCCTGCCGCCGCCGTCGGCGCCTCGCTCTGGGCGGAAGCGCATGGCTACGGCTTGTTCAGGCTGCTCGGCGTAGGACCATGGCCCGCCGGGGCGGCCTCGTTCTTCCTGCTCGACCTCGCCATCTGGGCTGAACATTTCGCCAGCCACAAGGTTCCGCTGCTGTGGCGCATCCACCGGATGCACCATTCCGATACGGGTTTCGACGTAACGACGGCCCTCCGCTTCCACCCCCTGGAAATAGTGCTTTCCATGTTCTGGAAAGCCGCCCTGGTGATCGCGATCGGCGCGCCCGTGATGTCGGTCCTGGTCTTCGAGATCGTGCTGAACGGCTCCTCCATGTTCAACCACGCCAACTTGCGGTTGCCGGATAAGGTCGATTCGCTGCTCCGGCGCGTGCTCGTCACGCCCGATATGCACCGCGTCCATCATTCCAGCCGCCGCGTTGAGACGGACTCCAACTACGGCTTCAATTTTCCGTTTTGGGACCGGTTGTTCTCGACATATCGGGATCAGCCGGAAGCAGGCCATGAAGGGATGGAGGTCGGGCTTGCCGACTTTCGCGACACCGGGCCCATGCGGCTCGGTTGGTCACTGGCATTGCCCTTCCGCCCACCACAAGGCGTCAGTAAAAGCTCACCGGAAAATAGCGCAGGTAAAGCTCCGCGAACTTCCCCTTGACCGAGAGTTCGCGCAGCGCAAAGTTGAAGGCGCTGGAAAGGGCGAAATCCTTCTTCTTGACGGCTACCGCCATTCCCTGGCCGAGATATTCGGGAGCGAGATACGGGCCGCCTGCGAAGCGGCAGCAGCCTTGCGAGTTGGTCCCCGCCAGCCAGAAGCTGAAGCGCATGCCGTCGCCGAAGGCGCCGTCTATCTTCCGCTCTCTCAGCGCATCGTAGAGCCATTGGATCCGCGTGTATGTGACGGCCTTCGCGTCGGGAAAATAGGCCCGCAGCATCCGCTCATGCGCCGATCCGGCCATTACGCCGATTCGCAGCCCCGCCAGCTTCCGGTAGACGGGTTCGGAGAGAGCGGTCGCCTTCGGCATGATGAAGCGTGCGGGAAACTGCAAATAGGGCCTGGAGAAAGAGAATTCTTCGCGTGATGCCGACGTGATGGCCAGCCCGGCGATAGCGGCTTCGCCTTCGCCCTTTCCAAGCGCTGCGCCCAGTTCGGGGAAGGGCAGGGCCTGGATCTGGCATTTGTCGAGAGCATCGAGCTCGGCGCAGATGGCGCGCGCCAGGTCGACGTTGAAGCCGGCCAACTGGCCGTCCCCGTCCAGGAAATTGAATGGCGGGAAATCGACCGCGGTCAGGAAGCGGAGCCGCGGAAGTCCGGACAGGTCGGGCTTTTGCAGCCTGTCCTTCGAGCCCCAGAAATTGGGGATCGCCGGGTCCGCCGCGAATGTGGGCGTGGCAAGGCAGGCGGCGCAAAGCAGCGCGGCCGCAAACCCCGTCGCCCGCCACCGAAGGGGACCATATTTGATCCGGTTATTTCTGTTGATGCTCATTCTCTGCCCGCTTACCTTTGCCAAGGGGGGAAGTGGATGTGTATCGAGGCGAATACCTTCGATTTCATCGAAAGGTGCAGAAATTACCATACGCCTGGCGAATTGCTCGACGATCTCCTTTCCTGCGTCCGTCAATTCGGCTTCGAGCATCTTATCCTGGGTGGCGTACCGGTTGGAAACCAGGCTCTCGCACCCCTTATCGAACTGAATGGCTGGCCGGAAGAGTGGCTCCAGCGCTACATCGAACGCGGCTATGCCAGCGTAGACGGCGTATGCATCCACGCCGCGCACAGCAGCCATCCCTTCTACTGGCGCGACGTGCCTGCGGTCTATGGCGCGACTCCGGCGTCCCTGCGCGTCGCCGGCGAGGCGGCGGAGTTCGGCATTGTCAGCGGCTATGTCGTGCCCATGGCCTCTCGCCGCCACTGGCAGGCGGCCTTGTCGCTCGCCTCGTCCGCTCGCGCCTGCGACATCTCCCTACGCGAACGGTCGAGCATCAATCTGATGTCGGTGTTCGCGGTGGGTGCCGTTGAAGCGCTCCTCGCATCCGATACGAGCGAGGACCATCTGAGCGCGCGCGAGCGCGAGGTCTTGTCCTGGGTCGCCGCCGGCAAGAGCGCGTGGGAGACTTCATGCATCTTGTCGATCTCCAGCCGTACCGTTGACAAGCACCTTGCCGCCATTCGTGACAAATATGGAGTGCGGACCACGCTTCAGGCCGTGGTCGAAGCGATCCGTCGCCGAGAGATCTTCCTGTGACGGCGCGAAAACGCGTAGAGGGCGTCCTGTCAATGGGTAGATTCCACACCTGAAACTGCTCGCTTGACGGGTCATCATCTCCACGGGAAGGGGATGCGGCATGATCGAGGCACGCGTGGCCGGCGAATGGGATCGCCGTCTCTATGAGGAGGAGTGGGATCGTTATCTACCCATACGACACGACCTCTACGTCCGGGAGAAATGCTGGCGGCCAGAATCGCCGCCTGAATGGTCGGTCGTAGCCTATGTGCGCTGCGACCGGGCTGCGCTCGCCGGCATACGCCGTTTGCTCGGTCCGAATATTCCGCGCCTGGTGACGCAAGGCCGTCAAAAGCCCTTCTTTCCTCATGCAGTGGCGGCATAATCGCCAATTCCACGCGGGGGAGGCCCGCGCGCCCGGCCACGCCGGCAGACGGGGGCTGCATTGGGAGACGATCCTGCTGCAAGCCGGCCTTGACCAGGCGCGTGCGGATGCGATCGTCGCCCGCGCCGGTGTGAACGGCGTCGCCGTGCCGGTAGAGGCGGTCGTGTCCGGTGCTTTGGACGAGGAGTATCTGTACAGGGAACTCGCTCGGGCGCTGGGCTTAAGTTTCCTGTCCCGGATCGAACCACAGAGACTTATGCTAAGCGCTCGCGAAGGCATGATGCTGCTCGGGCGCGCGCAAGGAACGGTGCTGGTGAAGTACGAGCGGCCGGACGGTCTTGTCGGCTTCTTGATCACGCCCGCCCATGACGACATCGAAACGCTTCGCCTCCGGGTCGAGGCGAGCGCCCCCTTGCGCGGCCGCCTGTCGATCGTCGCACCGGGGACATTGAGGGCCGCTCTCGCTCGCATAGCGATGCCGAGCCTCCTGCAACATGCCCTCGACGGACTTTTCGCGATGCTTCCGGCCCAATCCGCAAGGATCGTCGCAAACGGATGGCAGGGCGTCATGCTCGGCACCATCCTGATCGGATTACCCGCCGCCATAATTTCGGCCCCATGGGCGGCGGGGCTTTTCATCCATCTTTTCTTCTCGCTGTTTTTCCTCGCCTGCGTCGGCCTGCGCTTCATCGCGGTGGCAGGGGCTGGTACGCCGGATGTGGCGCGGCTGAATGGATACGATCCGGCCGATCTGCCGGTCTATTCGGTGGTTGTCGCGCTGTACGACGAGGCCGAGATCGTTCTGGATCTGCTGGTGGCGCTCGGGCAACTCGTCTGGCCGCGCGGAAAGCTCGAGATCAAGCTCGTCTGCGAGGCCGACGACGAAGCCACCCTGGCGGCCCTGCGCGCACATCGGCTGCAGTCCTTCGTCGAGGTCGTCGAGGTCCCGCCATCTGTGCCGCGGACCAAGCCCAAGGCGCTGTCCTATGCGCTGCCGATGACGTCCGGCGAATTCTTGGTGATCTACGACGCCGAGGATCGGCCGCACCCTTTTCAACTCATGGAGGCTTGGCAACGCTTCCGCGGGAGCGACGGGCGGCTTGGCTGTCTGCAGGCGCCGCTCGTGGTCATGAATTTCCAGCGCGGCGCGATCGCCCGGATGTTCGCCTTCGAATATGCAGCGCTCTTCCGCGGATTGCTGCCGTGGCTGGCGCGGCGTAGCCTGTTCATCCCGCTCGGCGGCACCTCGACCCATTTCCGCAGGGACGCGCTCGATGCGGTGGGCGCCTGGGATCCGTTCAACGTGACCGAGGACGCCGATCTGGGCCTGCGCCTGGCCCGCCACGGCTACCAGGTCGGAATGATCACGCGACCCACCTACGAAGACGCGCCGGAAAAGCTCGGCAACTGGCTGCCGCAGCGGACGCGCTGGTTTAAGGGCTGGATCCAGACCTGGCTCGTCCACATGCGCCGCCCGATCCGCCTGTGGCGCGATCTGGGTCCGGGCTCATTCGCGATGGTGCAGATATTGTGCGCGGGCATGGTCGTCTCTTCTATCGCCCATCCTGTCTTTTTCGGCAGCCTCGGCTACGTCCTCTTCGTGTTCGCGTGGCACGAAACCCTGAGCCGCCTGCAGTCGGCGATACTTGTGATGGACCTCGTCAACATCGCACTCGGCTACCTGACCTTCCTGTGGCTCGGGCGTCGAACCCTTCTTGCCCGGGAAAGCATGTCGTTCTGGAGGACGGTCCTGCTGACGCCGGTCTACTGGTTCTTCATGTCCCTCGCCGCCTGGCGTGCGCTTTGGAAGCTCTATCGCGAGCCGCATTTCTGGGAGAAGACGCATCATCCGCGCCGGGCGCGCGCTACCCGCGCCACTGGACGGGGCGCAGGCGTGCGCTCCGGCCGCTAACCAATCTGACTTTCGAGAAATTTCGGGCCGTGGCCGATGATCTTCGGGTCTTCCGGGCCGATCGCTTCCATGTCCCGGTCGGCATAGGGCAGCGTCAGCAGGATGCGCCGGATCGCCGCCAGCCGGGCGCGCCGCTTGTCGTTGGCGTGCACGACGGTCCACGGCGCGAAGGCCTTGTGGGTGCGGGCGATCATCGTATCGCGCTTCTCGGTGTAGTCTTCCCATTTCGTCATGCCGGCGACGTCGACGGCCGAGAACTTCCACATCTTCAGCTTGCTGTGCCGGCGGTCATGGAAGCGCTTGAGCTGCATCTCCCGGCCGATGTTGAGCCAGAACTTGAAGAAATAAATGCCGTCATTGTCGATCATGCGTTCGAAGTGGGGAACTTCCTCGAGGAACTTTCG
>JBQCFA010000056.1:0-7705 GCA_051959695.1 Rhizobiaceae bacterium | reverse complement strand
GCGCGAATTCGCCCGGCGATCCCTCTTTGCCATGACCGGGCGCTTGCGCCTACATTAAGCCATCGGGCGGACTGTTTCGGGGTCGTCGCAAACAGAATCTGGAGAACGAGCCAATGGTTGCCTGGGACCGCGTGAACCATGCCGATGTGGTGCGTGCCATCGAAACCTACGATCGCCTTGGGCCTGAACAGTTTTTCTCCGAGCACGGTTTCGCTCCGACCACGACATACGAACTGGTCTGGAAGGATCGCCTCTATCCGCCGAAAGCCATCCTGGGCGCGGCCTACGAGCTTGCGACCCGCGAGCGCCTGGTCTCCGGCGATTTCGAAGGCGGCAAGGCAGGCGCCGTCAGGGTGCTCGGGCAGCTGGGCTTCACGATCCGCGAAAAGCGGCGCGGAGCCGGGTAGCGGATCTCATGCTTCCTCCGGCCTGGCCTGGATCATCTTCCATCCGTTTCCGGCCGGGTCGCGGAAACCGGCGTCCACGGTGCCATAGCGATCGACGGGCTCCTGCGTGAACTCCACGCCTGCAGCCTTCATGCGCTCGCAGGCGGCCCGGCAATCGCCGACGACCAGCACCATCGGTGGCATGGCGCCTTTCGCCACGATCTCCTCCACGGCCCCGGCAGTCGCCGCGTCGATCACGGGCGGTTGCGGCCTGAACAGGCCGAGCTGGAAGAAAGGCTGGTCGGGGTGTTGCACCGTCAACCAGCGGTAATCTCCGTTGCGCACGTCGGTATGGATGTGAAAACCGAGCTTTTCGACATAGAATTCCAGTGCTTCGTCCTGGTCGCGCACATACAGGCCGACCACCTGGATACCCTGGTTCATGGGACCTCCGTTTCATCTGACCCGTCGACCCTATCGCCTCCGTCGCGCCGCCGCTTCTCCGAAACTGCTATCGTGAGATGGGGCCGATGCGCGGCGCGGATGATGCAGTCGGGCACCGGCGCGTGCCGATGCAGGGCGGCTCTCTCGCGCAGGCGCAACGCGCCCGGGCTTTCCCCGGTGATATCGCGAAATGTCCGCCCGAACGTGCCGAGGCTGTTCCACCCGGTCTGGAAGGCGATATCGGTGACGGAGAGGTCGGTATCGCGCAGGAGCGCCGCCGCCCGCTCCACGCGGCGCGTCAGGAGATAACGGTGCGGTGGCACCCCGAAGGCCTGCTTGAAGGCGTGCGCGAAATGGGCGTCGGAAACGCCGCTCACACCAGCGAGCCGCGAGACGGGCCATTCCTCGTGCGAGGCGGCGTCCATCCGGTCCTTGGCCCGCAGCAGGCGCCGCAGGAGTCTGGGGTCCTGTCTGGGGGTCGATGTGGAAGAGGCGTCCCGCAAGACGGCGAATGCAGGCCGCGGCCTACCGCGTCGGTACCGGATGCTCGCCGCGGTAGTCGTAGAAACCGCGCTGGGTCTTGCGACCGAGCCAGCCGGCCTCGACATACTTTACGAGCAAAGGACAGGGCCGGTACTTGGAGTCCGACAGCCCGTCATGCAGCACCTGCATGATCGACAGGCAGGTATCGAGCCCGATGAAATCGGCCAGCTGCAGCGGGCCCATCGGATGATTGGCGCCAAGCTTCATGGCCGTGTCGATGGCCTCGACCGAGCCGACGCCCTCGTAGAGCGTGTAGATGGCCTCGTTGATCATCGGCAGCAGGATCCGGTTGACGATGAAGGCCGGAAAATCCTCCGCTACCGTGACCGTCTTGTCGAGGCTCTGCACGAACGCTTTCGACATCTCGAAGGTCTTGTCGACGGTGGCGATGCCACGCACCAGTTCCACCAGCTTCATGAGCGGCACGGGGTTCATGAAATGGATGCCGATGAAGCGCTCCGGCCGGTCGGTCTGCGAGGCAAGGCGCGTGATGGAGATAGAGGAAGTGTTTGTGGCGAGGATAGCCTCGGGATTGAGAAGCGGACAGAGCTGGGCGTAGATCTTGCGCTTGACGGTCTCGTCTTCGGTGGCCGCCTCGACGACGAGATCGGCACTGCCGAGCTGGTCCATGCCGGGCGCGGGGGCGATGCGGGCAACGGCCTCCTTGCGCGCTTTCTCCTCCAGCTTGCCGGAGTGCACCTGGCGCGCCATGTTGCCGTTGATTGTGGCGATACCGTGCTCGATCTGCTCGGCCGATACGTCGTGGAGCAACACGTGATAGCCGGCGAGCGCCGCGACATGCGCGATGCCGCTACCCATCTGGCCCGCGCCAACAATACCCACCGTCGCGATCTTGCCGCTCATTTGGTCGATCCTGCCCTAGGCCGTGTATTTTTTGTGCGGCGCACACTAAAAGGGCGGGGCGACTTCGTCTACCCCGCCCCCGATATTTAATACGGAAGTCCGAAAACCGTCAAAGCGCCTTCTGGAGTTCCGGCAGGACGACGAAGAGATCGCCAACCAGGCCGTAATCTGCGACCTGGAAGATCGGCGCTTCCTCGTCCTTGTTGATAGCGACGATAACCTTCGAATCCTTCATGCCGGCAAGATGCTGGATTGCGCCGGAGATGCCGCAGGCGATGTAGAGGTCGGGCGCCACCACCTTGCCGGTCTGGCCGACCTGCCAGTCGTTTGGCGCATAGCCGGCATCGACCGCGGCGCGCGAGGCGCCGACCGCCGCGCCGAGCTTGTCGGCGACCGGCAGGATGACCTCCTGGAACTTCTCCGCCGAGCCGAGGGCCCGACCGCCCGAGATGATGATGCGCGCCGACGTGAGTTCCGGGCGATCGCTTTCCGACAGCTTGTTCTCCACGAAGGTCGAAAGGCCGGGATTCGCCGCCGGCTTGACCGTCTCGACCGAAGCCGAACCGCCCTCGCCCGCCGCCTGGAAGGAGGCAGTGCGCACGGTGATGACCTTCTTCTTGTCGCTGGTCTGCACCGTCTGGATGGCGTTGCCGGCATAGATCGGCCGCTTGAACGTATCCGGCGACACCACTTCGATGATCTCCGATACCTGCATGACGTCGAGCAGAGCCGCGATCCTCGGCGTCACGTTCTTGCCCATGGTCGTCGCCGGAGCGACGATCGTATCGTAGCCGTCTGCAAGGGAAACGGCCAACGCCGCCAGAGGCTCGGCGAGGCGTTCGGAAAGCTCGTCGCTCTCCGCCAAAAGCACCTTCCTGACGCCTTTCAGCTTGGCGGCTGCGTCGGCGGCCGCTTTGGCGCCCTTGCCGGCGACCAGCACGTCGACGTCCGAACCGATCTTAAGCGCCGCCGAGAGCGCCTTGGCTGTCTGGTCGGAGAGATGGTCGTTGCCGTGCTCGGCGATCAAAAGAATTGCCATGGTTGGTTTCCTTGACTTTCTTCTTCGAGGCTACCTGAATTCCGATCAGGACAAGCCGTAAATGGTTGTTGCGGGGTCACCGAGGGTGACGAGCGGAGGGCCCGGAAGCGAAGAAACCGGCCCTTTGCAGGCCGGCCTCAACAGAATTCAGAGAACGCCTGCTTCGTTCTTGAGCTTGTCCACCAATTCCGCGACGTCCTTGACCTTGACACCCGCCTTGCGGCCGCCCGGCTCCTCGGTCTTCAGGACCTTCAGCCTCGGCGTCACGTCGACGCCGTAGTCGGCGGCCGTCTTCTCGTCGAGCGGCTTTTTCTTCGCCTTCATGATGTTGGGGAGCGATGCGTAGCGCGGCTGGTTGAGGCGCAAATCGGTGGTGACGATCGCCGGCATCTTCAGTTCGACCGTCTGCAGGCCGCCATCGACCTCACGCGTTACCTTGGCCATGCCGCCGTCGATCTGGACTTTCGACGCGAAGGTTCCCTGCGACCAGCCGAGCAACGCCGCCAGCATCTGGCCGGTCTGGCTGGCGTCGTCGTCGATCGCCTGCTTGCCGAGAATGACCAGTTCGGGCTTCTCGCTGTCGACCACGCCCTTGAGGATCTTGGCCACGGCCAGCGGCTCGACGGGACCGTCCACCTTGACCAGGATGCCGCGATCCGCGCCCATGGCGAGCGCCGTGCGGATCGTTTCGGCGGCCTGCGCCGGACCGATCGACACCGCGATCACCTCTTCCGCCTTGCCGGCTTCCTTCAGTCTGAGCGCCTCTTCCACGCCGATCTCGTCGAACGGGTTCATCGACATCTTGACGTTGGCGAGTTCGACGCCCGAGCCGTCCGGCTTCACCCTGATCTTCACGTTGTAGTCGACAACCCGCTTTACCGGGACCAGAACTTTCATGAGCTGAAACCTCTCCGAAATCCGAGTTGCCGGGGGCACTAACACGGGTTCTTGGCCGTCGCTAGTCCGATGCCGACATTCAATCGATAAAACCTGCCACCTGCATCGGCCTCAGCGAAAGGCAATGATCCCGTAGGCAAGAGGCAGCATGTCAGCCGGCGGGGCCTAGCGGTTCTGGCCGGGCACCCAAAGGACATCGGCCCTGCCGTCGTCGTTGGCGATGCGGGCGGCTACGAAAAGAAAGTCGGAGACGCGGTTGATGTATTGCAGCGCCTGCGGGCTCACCAGTTCGCCTTCCTTGCGCGCAAGCTCGACCATCAGCCGCTCAGCCCGCCGCGCAACGGTGCGGGCGAGATGAAGCGCCGCGGCCGCGGGCGAGCCGCCGGGCAGCACGAAGCTTCGCAGCCGGTCGAGCCGCTTGTTGAGCGTGTCAATGTCGGCTTCCACCCGCGCCACCTGCGAAGCGATGATCCTGAGCGGCTCGAAATCGAGCTTCTCGCCCGTATCCGGCCGAGCGAGGTCGGCCCCGAGGTCGAAGAGATCGTTCTGCACCCGGCCAAGCATGCCGTCGAGTTCGTCACGCGCCGTGGTGTGGACCCGCGCCATCCCGATGCAGGCATTGGTCTCGTCCACGGTGCCGTAGGCCTCGACGCGGGGATCGTATTTCAGCCGCCGCTCGCCACTGCCGAGCGCGGTGGTGCCGTCGTCGCCGGTACGTGTATAGATCCTGTTGAGGACGACCATCTCTTTACCCGTGCAAGCCTCTAGTGGTCCGATTCCGACATTTGCATCCCTTTGTGCGGCGCTCGGACAGCTGCCGGAATTGAAGGACGACTAGCAAGTCAATGATAGCTCTGAATTTGACATTTGAGAGCAACGCGTGACGCAATCCGGACTCAAATGTCAATTTCGCTTCACTTGCGCGTAAACCAGACCGCCAGCAGCACGAGCACAATGGCGATGAACTGCAACAGCACCCGTGCCTGCATCAACTGGTTGGACTTCGACGGCGATCCGCCCCGCGCCATGTTGAAGAGGCCGCGCACCAACACGATCACGACGGCGGCGATGACGACGATGGCGAGTATCTTGAAGACGGTGGACATTATTGTTCCCAGTGCTCGGCGGTTGTACCGTTCCGCAGCGAATCGGCCCGCTTGGTGAGTATCGTTGAATGGCAACGGCCCCGGAGGGCGTCCGGAACCTGCCCTCGCGCCGCCTGTACCCTATCCTATTGATATCGGCGGCAGAACCTTTCCATATTCGCGACGGAGTGACAATCGACGGATGGCCTGGAAATCATGAGACATCCCGGCGCGGAGGTTCTGCGACGCATAGTCGCGCTGAAGCGCGTCGTTGGCGATGCACTCGGCCATTTCAATTCCGACGACGGCTGGTCGATGGCCAGCCATCTCGCCATCACGGCTCTGATGGCGCTGTTTCCGTTCCTGATCTTCGCCACGGCGCTGGCGAGCTTTCTCGGCGCGCACGCCTTTTCCGACACCGCCGTCCACATCGTCTTCGACACCTGGCCCGAGCAGATCGCCGAGCCGATATCGCTCCAGGTGCAGCGCGTGTTGACCGTACAGCGCGGCGACCTTTTGACCTATGGCGTTCTCGCCGCCTTTTTCTTTGCGTCGAACGGAATTGAGGCGCTGCGCGTGGCGCTGAACCGCGCCTATCGCGTCGCCGAGACGCGCGGCTTCATCTACCGGCGCGTCCAGAGCCTCGTCTTCGTCCTGATCGCGACGCTCGGCTTCTTCGCCATCAGCGTCCTTCTGGTAGCGGCGCCGATCGCAGTCCACATCGCCGCTCGCAGGCTCGACTGGGTCCAGCCCTATCTCGGCACGATCACGCTCTGGCGCTTTATCGTCGCCTCGCTGGTGATCGTACTTGGCCTGATCGCCGTGCATTTCTGGCTGCCCGCCGGCAGACGCCGCTTTGTCGACATCGTGCCAGGCATCCTGTTCACGCTGATCGGCTGGATCGCCGGCTCCAGCATCTTCGCCGCCTATCTTGAGCGCTTCTCCTCCTATGTGGTCACCTATGCCGGGCTTGCCTCGATCATGATCGCCATCGTCTTCCTCTACATAGTATCGGCGATCTTCATCATGGGCGGCGAGCTGAACGCCGCGATCCGGCGCTACCTGGAGGCGCGCGCCCGCATCACCGGCTGAGTGGCAAGCGCCACGCCGACGCCCGTGAGGACCATGCCGCCGATCTGGAGGATCGTCAGTCGTTCCCCGAAGAGTATCCATGTCATGATCGCGGTCACGGCCGGGATCAGGTAGAAGAGCGAGGCTACCTTGGCGACCTCCCCCTCCCGTATCATCAGCATGAGAAGCAGGATCGCACCGACGGAGAGGACGAGGACGAGCCAGACGAGCGCGAAGATCAACTCGCCGTTCATCTCAACATGGCCGCTCTCGAAAAGAACCGCCGCCGCGGCCATCGGTAAGGCGCCGCCCAGATACTGCCATGCTGTTCCCGTGATCAGGTCGCCACCTCCGATGCGCTTTTGCCAGATCGTGCCGAGGCTGATTCCGATGACGGCGATGAAGCAGGCCAGCAGCGTCGCCGCGCCGACGCCGCCGCCTTTCGCGCCGATCCCCGGCACCACCACGACGACCACGCCGACGAAGCCGACCGCGATGCCCGCCCATTGCCGGAAATGGATCCGGTCGCCGAGGAGGCTCCAGGCGAGGATCGCGGTGATCAAGGGTTGCAATCCGGCAATCAGCGCGTAAAGCCCGGCCGCCAAGCCGCGATGGATGGCCCAGAACACGCCCCCGAGATAGGTCGCCTGCAAGAGTATGCCGGCGACGATCGACGATGCCGCGCCGCGGCCTCCCGGCCATTTCGATCCGAGAGCGAACGCCATTCCGACGAACAGCAGGAAGGCAAGTGAAAAGCGCAGGGCCAGGAATGTGAACGGTTCCGCCCACGGCATCGCGTAGCGGGCGCCGACGAAGCCTGTAGCCCAAAGGACAACGAACACGCCGGGAGCAATTCTGGAAAGGGTCTTCATGCCGGGCCTTCGTTATCGCATCCGGGAATCGGAGGGCAGGTCGCTCTAATGCCGATCGTTCCGGTAAGCAAAACGAAACCATTGGACCATATTCTTACGCGAAGCGCGGAATGGGTGCGCCGGCGGTTCTCGAAAGGCTGAACCATGCTGATGAACCTTGACCCCACCTGGATGATGATGGGCTTCACCGTCGTTGCGATCCTTTCCTTCATCTTCGGAATGGCGCTCGACGGCCTGCTGGGCGCCGAAGGCTTCGGGCCGATCGGCAATACGGTCGTGGTGACGGCCGGTTTCTTTCTAGGAATCTTCACCGCCAATCTCTACGGCATCCATTTCTACGATCTGAAGATGGCTGTCGCGACTGGCCTCGTCGGTGCTTTTGCCTGCCTTGGCGTCCTGGCTGTCATCAAGGCCGGCCTGGCGCGGATGTAGCCCACCCGGACAGCCGTCAGAGCCCGACCATCCGGGAAATGTCCCGCGGCGTCGCTCCCCCGGCCCTCAATT
>JBQCFA010000055.1:0-14069 GCA_051959695.1 Rhizobiaceae bacterium | reverse complement strand
CGGGCCTGCCGATCGAGCTGTTCAAGGCGGCGCGCGTCGACGGCGCCGGTTTCTGGACGACCTTCTTCTACGTCATGGTGCCGATGTCGGTGCCGATCACCATCGTCGCCATCATCATCCAGGTGACCGGCATCTGGAACGACTTCCTGTTCGGCATCATCTTCTCCGGCCGCCCGAACTGGCCGATGACCGTGCAGTTGAACAACATCGTCAACACCACCACCGGCGTCAG
Source organism: Rhizobiaceae bacterium (assembly GCA_051959695.1). Taxonomy (GTDB): domain Bacteria; phylum Pseudomonadota; class Alphaproteobacteria; order Rhizobiales; family Rhizobiaceae; genus Mesorhizobium_L. Next base: position 13,837 of record JBQCFA010000055.1, on the reverse strand, counting down.
GGAATACAACGTCAACATGGCGGCCACGATCCTCACGGCGGCGGTGCCGTTGGTCATCTATTTCGTATCGGGGCGCTGGTTCGTGCGCGGCATCGCCGCCGGCGCGGTCAAGGGATAGGCCTGAAGGGAGTGTGAATGGCAAGCGTCTCGATCCGCAAGCTCGGCGTCTCCTTCGGCAGCCTCAGCGTATTGCGCGACCTCGATCTGGAGGTGGCGGAGGGTGAGTTCATCGTCCTGCTCGGACCGTCCGGCTGCGGCAAGTCCACGCTGCTCAACGCCGTTGCCGGACTGCTCGACATCGATGCCGGCCAGGTCTGGATCGACGGCAGCAACGTCACCTGGGAGGAGCCCAAGGATCGTGGCATAGGCATGGTCTTTCAGTCCTACGCGCTCTATCCGCGCATGACGGCGGAGGGAAATCTCACCTTCGGGCTGAGGGTGGCCGGCGTGGCGAAGGACGAGATCGCCCGCCGCGTCGCCAAGACCGCCGAACTCCTGCAGATCGAGCCGCTCCTCAAACGCCGGCCGGCCCAGCTTTCCGGCGGCCAGCGCCAGCGGGTCGCCATCGGTCGTGCCTTGGTGCGCGAGGCCGGCGTGTTCCTCTTCGACGAGCCTCTGTCGAACCTCGACGCCAAGCTCCGGACCGAGCTGCGCGTTGAGCTGAAGAAGCTGCACATGACGCTCGGCTCCACCATGATCTATGTCACCCACGACCAGATCGAGGCCCTTACCCTTGCCGACCGCGTCGCCGTCATGCACCAGGGCGTGATCCAGCAACTCGCCACGCCGAAGGAAATCTACCAGCGGCCGGTCAATCGCTTCGTTGCCGGTTTCGTCGGCTCGCCCGCCATGAATTTCATTGCCGGCGAACTGACTGGCGGAGGTCGGCCGTCCCTGCGGACGCATGACGGGACGACGATCGGCCTCGCGGGCTATCCCTTCGCCGATCCTCCGGCATCCGGCCGCAAGGTCCATCTCGGCATCCGGCCCGAGCAGATAAATTTCGACGGCAATGCGCAAGGCGTCTCCGCCCTTCCGCTCAAGCTCACGCTGGTCGAGCCGATGGGCGCCGACAGCCTGCTGTGGGGATCGATCGGCGATCAATCTGTCTCGGTCCGCGTCGGGCCAGACGAAACGCATCGCATCGGTGAGATGATCGACGTCCATTTCCAGCCGGCATCGGCTTCCATCTTCGACGCGGAATCGGGCGGACGGCTTTAGGTGAAACACATGGGACAGCAGAGATGAACTGGTATTTCCAGCTATATAGCGCGCGCAACTTCCAGCCCTGGGACGATATCCTCAAGCTCGTCGCGGACGCCGGCTACAGCGGCGTCGAAGGTTTCGGCGGCGTCTATGACGATCCAGCCGCGTTCCGGAAAAAAATGGACGCCAACGGGCTTTCCATGCCGACCGGCCATTTCGGCATCGACATGCTGGAGGGCGACTTCGCCAAGGCCCGCGATATCGCGACGATGCTCGGCGTGACCGACATCATCTGCCCCTTCCTGATGCCGGACCAGCGACCCAAGGACAAGGAGGGCTGGCAGGCTTTCGGCAAGCGTCTGGCGAAGGCCGGCGAAACGGCGAAAAAGGCGGGCTTCGGCTTCGGCTGGCACAACCACCATTTCGAGTTCGAGGAGCTGCCGGGCGGTTCGGTGCCGATGACGGCCATCCTCGAGGCGGCGCCGGAGATCGGCTGGGAGATCGATGTCGCATGGGTGGTGCGCGGCAACGCCGATCCGCTCGAGTGGATCGACCGTTACGGCAAACGCATCACCACCGTCCATGTCAAGGACATCGCGCCGAAGGGCGAGAACGCCGACGAGGACGGTTGGGCCGATGTCGGTCACGGAACGGTCGACTGGAAGACGATCATGAAGGCCCTGCGCGAAAAGACGCCGGCGAAAGTGTTCGTCATGGAGCACGACAAGCCGAGTGATGTCGGACGCTTCGCGCGCCGCTCCATCGAAGCGGCGAACAGGCTGTAAGGGGGATTCTTCCGCATGGCTAGGAAACTGGGCGTAGGCGTCATCGGCTGCGGCAACATCTCGGCCGCCTACATGCGGCACGCGCCGCTCTTTCGCGGCATCGAGATGCGCGCCTGCGCCGACATCGACATGAAGGCGGCGCGCGCGCGGGCGGCGGAATTTTCCCTGCGCGCTGAGACCGTCGAGGAGATCCTCGCCGATCCCGCAATCGACATCGTCGTCAACCTCACCATACCGGCGGCGCACTACACGGTGTCGAAGGCGATCCTCGACGCCGGCAAGCACGTCTATTCCGAAAAGCCCTTCGTGCTTTCCGTGAGGGAGGGGCTGGACCTGAAGAAGCGGGCGGAGAAACGGGCGCTACGCGTCGGCTCGGCGCCCGACACCTTCCTCGGCGGCGCGCACCAGTTGGCTCGTCATCTCGTTGACGAGGGCAAGGTCGGCAGGATCACCAGCGGCACCTGCCACGTCATGAGCCACGGCATGGAGCACTGGCATCCGAATCCGGATTTCTTTTTCAAGGCCGGCGGCGGACCGATCCTCGATCTAGGGCCCTACTATGTCTCGAACCTCATCCAGCTCATCGGTCCGGTTAAGGGCGTGGCGGCACTCACGGCCATTCCCGCCAAGGTGCGAACCATAAGTTCAAAGCCCCGCGCCGGGCAGAAGATTTCGGTGGAGACTCCGACCACCATCCACGCGCTCCTCGAATTCGCAAGCGGGGCGGTGGTCACCTTCAACGCCAGCTGGGACGTCTGGCTGCACAACCACGCGCCGATGGAACTCTACGGCGAGGAAGGCACGCTCTACGTCCCGGATCCGAACTTCTTCGGCGGCCAGGTCGCGATGTCGCAAAGGGACAAGCCGGTGAAGAAGCTGCCGCGCTGGGAGCATCCCTTCGCCGTGCCCAACCAGGATTCGCCGCGCGGACCGCTGGCCAACTACCGCGCGGCCGGGCTGGCCGATATGGCGCTGGCGATCCTGGAGGACCGGCCGCATCGCTGCTCTATGGAGGCGGCCCTGCACGCCATCGACGTGATGACCGGCATATTGAGGTCGGGCGAAACAGGAAAGTTCGTGCCGATGCGCACCACCTGCGAACGGCCGGCCGCTCTTGACATCAGGGCGGCGAAGGGCCTGCTTGCGAAGCGCTGAACCTGCCCTTCGGTAAGGATAGTTGCCTATGAAATTCGACCCCCACTCCGATCAGCTACGCTGACCACCTCTCCGCCGCTCGACGGGATAGAGGAACCGGCACCAACGGCGCGGCCGGTCTTCCTCTCCCCCTTTGAGGGGAGAGATGCCCAGCGAAGCGAGGCGGAGTGGGGGTCTTGCTCTACATTGCAAGGAACACCTCATGCCCTATACCCCAGCTGAAAACCGCTACGAGAACATGCGCTACAACCGCTGCGGCCGTTCCGGCCTCAAGCTGCCGGCGATCTCGCTTGGCCTGTGGCACAATTTCGGCGGCGACACGCCGCACGAGCTTAAGCGGGCCATGTGCCGAAAGGCCTTCGATCTCGGCATCACCCATTTCGACCTCGCCAACAATTACGGTCCGCCCCCCGGCTCGGCCGAGGAGGCGTTCGGCGAGATCCTGCGCACCGATCTGGCCGGTTATCGTGACGAGCTGATCGTCTCCAGCAAGGCCGGTTACGGCATGTGGCCTGGCCCCTATGGCGAGTGGGGCAGCCGCAAATACCTCATCGCCAGCCTCGACCAGAGCCTGGCGCGGATGGGGCTCGACTATGTCGACATCTTCTATTCTCACCGCTTCGACCCGGAGACGCCGCTGGAAGAGACGATGATGGCGCTCGACCATGCGGTGCGCTCGGGCCGCGCGCTTTATGTCGGCATTTCGTCCTACAACTCGCAGCGAACGCATGAGGCGGTCGGCATACTGAAGGAACTCGGAACGCCCTGCCTGATTCACCAGCCGAGCTATTCCATGATCAACCGCTGGGTCGAGGATGACGGACTGCTCGATACGCTGGAAGGGCTCGGGGTCGGCTCGATCGTCTTTTCGCCGCTGGCGCAGGGCATGTTGTCCGACAAGTACCTGAAGGGCATCCCGGAAGACAGCCGCGCCGCCCAGGGCAAGTCGCTGAGGAAATCCTTCATCAACGACAGGACGATCGCCAATATCCGCGAACTCAATCGTATCGCCGAACGCCGCGGCCAGACGCTTGCCCAGATGGCGCTCGCCTGGGTGCTGCGCGGCGGCCGCGTCACCTCGGCGCTGATCGGCGCCAGCCGGCCCGAGCAGATCGAGGACAGCGTCGGCGCACTGGCGAACCTCGAATTCTCGGATGCCGAGCTGCAGGAGATCGACCAGTATGCCCGCGAGGCCGACATCAATCTGTGGGCGGCGTCGGCGGAGCGGAAGGGGCCGGCAAGGAAATAGCCCGCCATGATCCGCAATCCGATCCTGCCCGGCTTCAATCCGGACCCGTCCATCTGCCGGGTCGGGCCGGACTATTTTATCGCCACCTCGACCTTCGAATGGTATCCGGGTGTGCAGATCCATCACTCCACGGACCTCGCCAACTGGCGGCTCGTTTCGCGGCCGCTTGATCGAGCCAGCCTGCTCGACATGCGCGGCAATCCCGATTCCTGCGGTATCTGGGCGCCGTGCCTGTCCTACGCCGACGGGCTCTTCTGGCTCGTCTACACCGACGTCAAGCGCTACGACGGCAACTTCAAGGACGCGCACAACTACATCACCACCGCGCCCTCGGTGGCCGGCCCCTGGTCGGATCCCGTCTATGTCAATTCGACCGGCTTCGATCCATCGCTGTTCCACGACGAGGACGGCCGCAAATGGTTCCTCAACATGCTGTGGAACCATGTCTCGAACGGCGTCGGCGGACATCCGAAACATCCTTCCTTCGCCGGCATCCTGCTCCAGGAATACGATCCCAAGGCCGGCACGCTCGTAGGCGAGGCGAAGAACGTCTTCCGCGGCAGCCCGCACGGGCTGGTCGAGGGGCCGCATCTGTTCAGGCGCGACGGCTGGTACTACCTGACCACGGCCGAGGGCGGCACTGGCTACGGCCATGCCGTCACCATGGCGCGCTCGCGGACGATCGACGGTCCCTACGAGATGCACCCCGACACGCACGTGATCACCTCGAAGGACGCGCCCGGCGCCGTGCTGCAGCGCGCCGGCCACGGCCAGATCGTCGAGACGCCGGACGGCGAGTTCTATCACACGCATCTTTGTTCGCGGCCGCTTCCCGGCACGCGGCGCTCGCCTCTCGGGCGCGAGACGGCGATCCAGAAATGCGTCTGGGGCGAAGACGGATGGCTGCGGCTTGCCGATGGCGGGCCGGTGCCGTCGGTCGACGTGCCTGCGCCGGGCGGCGCGGCGCGTGCTCCCGGCCCGGCGCGCTTCGACTACGAATTCGACGATGCGGCGCTGCCGCTCGATTTCCAGTGGCTGCGTACGCCTTTCCGGGAACGTATCTTCTCGCTGACCGAGCGGCCGGGCCACCTGCGGCTCTTCGCCCGCGAATCGATCGGAAGCTGGTTCGAGCAGGCGCTGGTCGCGCGGCGCCAGGAACATTTTTCCTTCGGCGCGGAAACGCGCGTCGATTTCCAGCCCGAGACGTTCCAGCAGGCCGCTGGTCTGACGCATTACTACAACCGCCACAAATTCCATTTCCTCGCCGTCACGCAGGATGTCTGTCACGGTCGGGTGCTCACCATCATGAGTTGCCTCGGCGACTGGCCGGACGGTCGCCTCGCCTTCCCGCTGGCGGAGCCTGTGCCGCTGCCGCCCGAAGGGCCGGTCGAACTGGCGATGGATGTCGATGGCGCCGCGCTGAAATTCCGCTGGCGGACGGTCGAAGATTGGCGGCCGGTGGGGCCGGTACTCGACGCCAGCCTGATCTCCGACGAGGCAGGGCGCGGCGAGCATGGCTCCTTCACCGGCGCCTTCGTCGGCATGGTCGCCTTCGACATTTCGGGTGCGGCCCGCCCGGCCGACTTCGACCGCTTCAGCTACGAGGCACGTTAGGTTATTCTCCGTTCAGCATGGGAAGCGATCGACTTTGCCTGGGCGGTTATCCTTTCCTATCTTCATGGCTGTATGGGATCGTCCGAGGGGGCGTCTTTGAGGAAGACGGTTTTCCTGGTTCTGGCTGGATCGCTCTGGGCAGGGTCGCCGCTGGCGTCCGCCGAGGATTTCCAGCTTGCGCAGGACCTGACCTGCCAGCAGGCGACCGCCTACTACCAGAAGAACCACGTCATTTATGTGCTCGCGCACGACGTCATCGCCTTGCCGATCCGGGTCGGCGTGCCGGTCGACGAGGCCGGCAAGCTGCAGTGCCAGGACCAGGGCCAGCTGCCGCATGGCTACAGCGTCCGGACCAAGGACCGCTGGCGCTGCGTAATCGCGATGACCTGCTGAAGCCGCAAGCGGCCGCTTCTCAGTTTCCGAGTATTGCCGGCAGCCGCAGGCCCTTCTCCCTGGCGCATTCGATCGCGATGTCGTAGCCGGCGTCGGCATGGCGCATGACGCCCGTCGCCGGATCGTTCCAGAGCACGCGCTCCAGTCTTTTTGCCGCTTCGGGCGTGCCGTCGGCACAGATGACCATGCCGGCATGCTGGGAGAACCCCATGCCGACGCCGCCGCCATGATGGAGCGACACCCAGGTCGCGCCTGACGCGCAATTCAGGAGTGCGTTGAGAAGCGGCCAGTCCGAGACCGCGTCCGAGCCGTCCTTCATGGCCTCGGTTTCCCGGTTGGGCGAGGCGACCGAGCCGGAATCGAGGTGGTCGCGGCCAATGACGACCGGGGCCTTAAGTTCGCCACTTGCCACCATCTCGTTGAAGGCGAGGCCGAGCCTGTGCCTGTCGCCCAGACCGACCCAGCAGATGCGCGCCGGCAGGCCCTGGAAGGCGATGCGTTCCTTCGCCATGTCGAGCCAGTTGTGCAGGTGGGTGTTTCCCGGCGTCAGCTCCTTGACCTTGGCGTCGGTCCTGAAAATGTCCTCCGGATCGCCTGACAGCGCCGCCCAGCGGAACGGACCGATGCCCCGGCAGAAAAGCGGCCGAATGTAAGCAGGCACGAACCCAGGAAAGGCGAAGGCGTTTTCAAAGCCTTCGTCCTTGGCGACCTGGCGGATGTTGTTGCCGTAGTCCAGAGTGGGCACGCCGTCGTTCCAGAACGCCACCATCGCCTCGACGTGCTCGCGCATGGATCGACGCGCGGCCGTCTCTACCGCCTTCGGATCGCTCTCGCGCTTGTCGCGCCATTCGGCGAGCGACCAGCCCTTCGGCAGGTAGCCATTGAGCGGATCATGTGCCGAGGTCTGGTCGGTCAGGATGTCGGGCCTGACGCCGCGACGATAGAGCTCCGGTACGATCTCCGCTGCATTGCCGACAAGGCCAACCGATTTCGCCTCGCCCGCCTTCGTCCATTGTCCGATCATGGCAAGCGCCTCGTCCAGCGTATCGGCGCGCTCGTCGACATAGCGGGTGCGCAGGCGGAAATCGATGCGGTCGGGATCGCATTCGATGGCGAGGCAGGAAGCGCCGGCCATGACGGCCGCGAGCGGCTGCGCGCCGCCCATGCCGCCGAGCCCTGCCGTCAGTATCCACTTACCTTTGAGGTCGCCGCCGTAGTGCTGGCGTCCTGCCTCCACGAAGGTCTCGTAGGTGCCCTGCACGATGCCTTGAGTGCCGATATAGATCCATGAACCAGCCGTCATCTGGCCGTACATCATCAGGCCCTTCTTATCGAGCTCGTTGAAATGGTCCCAGTCGGCCCAGTGCGGGACGAGGTTGGAATTGGCAATCAGCACGCGCGGCGCGTCGCTATGCGTGCGGAAGACGCCGACTGGCTTGCCGGACTGGACGAGCAGCGTCTCGTCCTCCTTCAGCGTCTTCAGCGTCGCCACGATGGCGTCGAAGTCGTTCCAGGTCCGCGCCGCGCGGCCGATGCCGCCATAGACGACGAGTTCGTTCGGGTTTTACGCCACGTCCGGATCGAGATTGTTCATCAGCATGCGGAGCGGCGCTTCCGTCTGCCAGGAAAGCGCGTTGAGCTCCGGCCCGCGCGGTGCATGAATTTCACGGATGTTGTGGCGGGGGTTGGTCATGACCGGGCTCCGGCTTTCATCGAAAGGGCGATGTCTTCGAGGCGCTTGAGGATGGCGCCGAGATGAACGCGCAGCCTGCCCGCCTTCGCCTCGTCATAGGCGAAGGGGAGCGTCTCGCTTTCGAGATGCGTCTTCTGCGCGAGCTCCATCTGCACGGCGTGGACGCCGGTTCCGGGTTTGCCGTAGTGGCGCGTCGTCCAGCCGCCGCGGAAGCGGCCGTTGAGGATGGATGTGTAGCCCTTCGCCGAGCCGCAGATGTCGGCGACAGCCTGCCCGAGTTCCCGCGCGCAGGTCTTGCCGTTGTCCGTGCCGACATTGAAGTCGGGCAGAACACCCTCGAAGAGGAACGGGCATTCCGAGCGGATCGAGTGGCAGTCGTAGAGCACGGCGATGCCATGGATCGCCTTCACCCGCTCGATCTCGGCGGCGAGCGCGGCATGATAGGGCGCGTGGAACAGCGCCTTGCGCCGCTCGATCTCGCGTTCGCCCGGCGCCTTCGACCAGAGATCCTGGTCGTCGAAATCGGTGAGCGGCACCAGGCCGGTCGTGTTCTGGCCCGGATAGAGGCTGGCGCCCGAAGGATCGCGGTTGGCGTCGATGCAATAGCGATGGAAGGTCGCGCGCACCGTCGTCACCCCAGGCAGGAGGCCGTCGTAGAGCCGATGTACATGCCAGTCCGTGTCGCGCAGCTTGCGTCCCTCCTCGTTAAGGTCGGCCCATATGTCGGGCGGCACGTCGGTGCCGGTATGCGGAAAGCCGAGGATGACGGGCGAGGAGCCGCGGGTAATTTCAAAGGCGGTCATGGAAGGATCTCATATACGTCTCGCCCATACCCCTCATCCGTCGCCTTCGGCGACACCTTCTCCCACAAGGGGAGAAGGGGATGCTTGGCATAAAGGCTTCGTGCCAATCCCAGTCGTTCGAGACTAGCGGAGGCGATGGCGCAGAACCCCACCTTCTCCCCTTGTGGGAGAAGGTGCCTGAGCGAAGCGAAGGCGGATGAGGGGTGTGTCACAGAAACTTCACCCCTCCAGCCCCGGCAGGATTCCCGCTGATACGCTGTCGCACAGCGTTCCGGAGCGCACGAGTTCCCCGGCGGCGGCGAGGTCACCCGCCATGTAGCGGTCCACGTCCAGCGGCCGCACGACATTGCGGATCGTTTCATGTGCCTTCTGCAACTCGCCGCTCGTCTTCAGCGGCGCCCGGAAATCCACGCCCTGCGCCGCCGTGACCGCTTCTATGCCGACGATCGTGGCGAGGTTTTCCGCCATGTCGAGCAGCCGCCGCGCACCGTGGCAGGCCATGGAGACATGGTCCTCCTGGTTCGCGGAAGTGGGCGTCGAATCGATCGAGGCGGGGTGCGCGCGCTGCTTGTTCTCGCTCATCAGCGCGGCGGAGGTGACTTCGGCGATCATCAGGCCGGAATTCAGCCCCGGCCTCCGTGCAAGGAAGGCCGGCAGGCCGAAGGAGAGCGCCGGATCGACCAGGAGCGCGATGCGGCGCTGGGCGATCGCGCCGATCTCGCAGATGGCGAGCGCGATCTGATCGGCGGCGAAGGCGACCGGCTCGGCGTGGAAATTGCCGCCGGAAACGACCGCGCCGTCCGACAGCACCAGCGGATTGTCGGTGACGGCATTGGCTTCGACCGTCAGCGTGCGCGCGCACTGGCGCAAGATGTCGAGCGCCGCGCCGTCGACCTGTGGCTGGCAGCGGATGCAATAGGGGTCCTGCACGCGCTCGTCGCCCTCTCGATGGCTTTCCCGGATTTCCGCGCCGTCGAGCAGCCGCCACAGCGCCGCCGCCGTGTCGATCTGGCCGCCATGCCCGCGCAGCGCGTGGATCTCGGGATGGAAGGGTGCGGAAGAGCCCATTGCCGCGTCGGTCGAGAGAGCGCCGGTGATGAGGGCCGCGTTTGCCGCGCGATGCGTCTCGAAAAGCCCCGCGAGCGCCAGCGCGGTAGAGACCTGCGTGCCGTTGATGAGCGCCAGCCCCTCCTTGGCGGCGAGCACGACCGGCTTCAGCCCTGCCTTCTCCAGCGCCGCGCGCGCGGACATCCTTTCGCCGGCAAAACAGGCTTCCCCCTCGCCGATCATGGCGGCCGTCATGTGGGCGAGCGGCGCGAGGTCGCCCGACGCGCCGACCGAGCCTTTTTCGGGAATGACCGGAACGACGCCCTTCTCAAGCATCGCCTCGATCAGCGAAACGGTCTCCATCCGCACGCCCGACGCACCGCGTCCGAGCGACATCAGCTTGAGCGCCATGACGAGGCGCACGATCTCGGGCTTGAGCGGCTGGCCGACGCCGCAGCAATGCGAAAGGATCAGGTTGCGCTGCAGCGTCGCGACGTCGGCTGCCGGGATGCGCACGCTGGCGAGCTTGCCGAAGCCGGTATTGATGCCATAGACGGCCTCGGACCCGCCGGCAATTTCCGAGATGCGCGCCGCCGCGGCCTCGATGCGCGGATAGGACGACGGGTCCAGGCGGATTGTTTCGGAGCCGCGGTAGATGCGCTCCAGCGTTTCGAGCGCAATGGCGCCGGAATGGAGGATGAGGGTCATCCCGTGATCACCTTGTGGAGTGGATTGAATCCGATCCGGTACGCCAGTTCAGCCGGATGCCCGACGTCCCATACGGCGAATTCCGCGCGCTTGCCGGCCTCGATCGTACCGATCTCGTCGGCCAGCCCGAGCGCCTGGGCGGCGCTGCGCGTCACGCCGGCCAGCGCCTCCTCGGGCGTCAGCCGGAAGAGCGTTGAGGCCATGTTCATCGTCAACAGCAGCGAGGCGAGCGGCGAGGAGCCGGGATTGCAGTCCGTGGCGATGGCGATGGGCACGTCCGAGCGTCTCAGGATGCCCACGGGCGGCGCCTGCTTCTCGCGCAGGAAGTAGAAGGCGCCGGGGAGAACGACTGCGACCGTGCCTGCCTTCGCCAGGGCCTCCGCGCCGGCTTCGTCCAGATATTCGAGATGGTCGGCCGACAGCGCGCCGAAGGAGGCGGCGAGCGCCGCGCCGCCCAGGTTGGAAAGCTGCTCGGCATGCAGCTTGACGGGCAGGCCGAGCGCTCTCGCCTTTTCGAAGACGCGGGCGATCTGCGCCGGCGAAAACGCAATGCCCTCGCAGAAGCCGTCCACCGCGTCGACGAGCCCCTGCGCATGCGCCGCTTCCAGCCCCGGCAGAACGATCTCGTCGATATAGGCGTCGGCGCGGCCCTTGTATTCGCCGGGCACCGCGTGCGCGGCAAGGTAGCTCGTGCGTACCCGCACCTCGCGCATTCTGCCGAGCCGCCGCGCCGCGCGCAGCATTTTCAGTTCGTCCTCGACCGTCAGCCCGTAGCCGGACTTGATCTCGACCGTGGTGACTCCTTCCGCCATCAGGGCATCCAGACGGGGCAGGGCCGCCTCGACCAGTTCGTCCTCGGAGAGCGCTCGCGTCTGCGTGACCGTCGAGACGATGCCGCCGCCGGCGCGCGCGATCTCCTCGTAGGTCGCGCCTTCGAGCCGCATCTCGAATTCCTTCGCCCGGTTGCCGCCAAAGACGAGGTGCGTGTGGCAGTCGACAAGCGCCGGCGTGACAAGCCGCGCGCCGAAATCCTCGACAGCGACCCCGCGCCAATCGGCCGGCGTCGCATCGACCCCGCCGACCCATGCGACGCGACCGTCCTCGACGCCGATCGCGCCCCCGGCGAGGAGGCCATAGGCTGTGCCGCCCGGCTCCCCCCCGCCCGACTGCATCGTCGCGATGTTCGCGGCTTTGACGATTTTTCTGGTCATGACGCCTGAGGCGGTTTCACATCTGTCGGTTTGATGCTATTATGTCTAGACAAAATAAGTCAACATGGAAATGGGCATGAAGACCATATTCGCGGCGACGGCGTTCCTCGAAGATGGCTGGGCGCCAGATGTCCTCGTCGGCATCGACGGCGAAGGCCGCATCGCCTCGGTTGCGAAGAACGGCAAGGCGGCGGCCGACAGCGTGCGCGTCGAGACACTGCTGCCGGCGGCCTGCGACCTGCACAGCCACACTTTCCAGCGCGCCATGGCCGGATTGACCGAGCGGCGCGGCCCCACGGAGCGCGACAGTTTCTGGACCTGGCGCGATATGATGTACCGCTTCCTCGACCTGCTCTCGCCGGACGATGTCGAGGCGATCGCGGCCTTCGCCTTCATGGAGATGCAGGAGGCGGGTTTCGCCGCCGTGGCGGAATTCCACTACCTGCACAACCAGCCCGGCGGCGCGTCCTATGAGGAGTCCGGGGAGTTGTCCGCTCGCATAGCGGCGGCGGGGCAGGCGACCGGCATCGGCCTTACCCTCTTGCCGGTCTACTACGCCCAGGGCGGCGTCGACGGCAGGCCGCTCGCGGGCGGCCAGCTTCGCTTCGGCAACAGGCTCGACGGATTTGCGAAATTGGTGCAGCGGGGGGAAGAGATAATCCGCGACCTCCCCGCCGACACCGGCCTCGGCGTCGCGCCGCACTCGCTGCGGGCCGTTGGGCCGGCCGACCTGGAGGTGCTGACGGGAATGCTTCCGCAAGCGCCGTTCCATATGCACATCGCCGAGCAGGAGGCGGAGATCGAGGAGGCGCTGGCCGAACTCGGGGCGCGTCCCGTGGAATGGCTGCTTGCCAACATGCCCGTCGACCAGCGTTGGTGCCTGATCCATTGCACGCATATGGAGCCGCGCGAGACCGAGGCCCTTGCCAAGAGTGGAGCGGTCGCCGGCCTCTGTCCGGTTACCGAGGCAAATCTCGGTGACGGCATCTTCGACGGTGCCCGTTTCCTCGCCGCCGGCGGTTCGTTCGGTATCGGCTCCGATTCCAACATCCGCATCAGCGTCAGCGAGGAACTGCGCCAATTCGAATATTCGCAGCGCCTGCGCGACCGCGCCCGTGTCGTCCTTGCCGGACCTGGCCAATCCGTCGGCCGCGTGCTCTACGACCACGCGCTGGCCGGCGGGGCGCGGGCCCTCGGCCGCCAGTCCGGCCGCATCGCGCCGGGGCTGTGGGCCGATCTCGTCGCACTTCGCCATGGAGCCGTCATATCGCTCCCGGCCCATCCCGACCTGCCGCTCGACAACTGGATATTCGCCGGCGACGGCGCGGTCGCGGATGTCTGGTCGGCCGGACGACACAGCGTGAAGGCCGGCCGCCATGTCCGTCATGACGAGATCGCGGCGCGCTACCGGGAATGCCTTGCCGGGATAGCCGCGAAACTATGAGCGGTACCGGACGTCTTTCCTATCGTGACATCTCCGGGGAGATCGTCCGGCGCATCGCCGATCGCGTTTGGGAGCCGGGCGCGCTGATACCCGGCGAGCAGGCCCTTTCCGCCGAATTCGGCTGTTCGCGCGCGACGGTGAACCGCGCACTTCAGGATCTAGCCCGCGCCGGCGTTCTGGAACGGCGGCGCAAGGCCGGCACCCGCGTCTCGCTCAATCCGGTGCGCGAGGCGCGTTTCGTCATTCCCCTGGTGCGCCAGGAGATCGAGGCCAAGGGGGCGGCTTACGATTACCGGCTCCTCGGCCGCGAGGCGGCCAAGCCTGGCGAGGAATTGCGCGCGCGGCTGGGGCTGGAACCGACGGCGCGCATGCTGCACGTCCGCTGCCTGCATCTCGCCGATGACGCGCCCTACCAATACGAGGACCGCTGGATCAATCTCGACGCCGTGCCGGCGGCCGGAAAGGTCTCCTTCGAGACCGTCAGCCCCAACGAATGGCTGGTGACGAACGCACCTTTCTCGCGCGCCGA
>JBQCFA010000054.1:0-4344 GCA_051959695.1 Rhizobiaceae bacterium | reverse complement strand
TGCTTTTCGGCGAGGTCAATATCGGCCGGCGTCATTTCGAGAAGATGCGGGCCGTCGAGCGCGAGCTCGGCCTCCGCCCGCTTCACCGTCCCGAAGCCCCCTCGCCGTCCGCGACGATCGCGGAGAGATGGACGCCGCTCTTTCGCGCCGGCCAGTCGGTCAACGGGTTCGAGCCGGTCGGCGGAAACCGCGCCGAGCTGATGGCGGATTCCATCCGGAGCATCGAGCGCATGGTCGTGGACATCGATGCGGCGACCGACCATGTCCACCTGCTCTTCTACATCTGGCTGCCTGACAATAACGGAAGCAAGGTAGCCGAAGCCTTGAAACGCGCGGCGGCGCGAGGCGTGACGTGCCGCGCCATGGTCGACGATCTCGGGTCGCGGCCGCTGATCCATTCACCGCTCTGGTCGGAGATGGCGGCCGCCGGCGTCAAGCTGTCCCGCGCGCTGCCGGTCGGCAATCCGATCCTGCGCGTCTTCTTCGGACGCATCGACCTGAGGAACCACCGCAAGATCGTCAACATCGACAACCGCGTCACCTATTGCGGCAGCCAGAACTGCGCCGATCCGGAATTCCTGCCGAAGGCAAAATACGCGCCCTGGGTGGACGTTCTTCTCCGCGTCGAGGGGCCGGTCGTCCGGCAGAACCAGACGGTCTTCGCCATCGACTGGATGACCTTCGGTGACGAGGACATAAGATCGGTTCTTGAAGCGCCGGTGGAGGTGCAAGAACCCGGCTTCCCGGCGCAGGTGGTAGCTACCGGACCGACCGGACGCTTCTCGGCCATGCCACAGATGTTCGAGACGCTGATCTACGCCGCGCGCAGGGAGCTTTTCATCACCACACCCTACTACGCCCCGAACCAGGGACTGCAGGAGGCGCTTTGCGCGGCGGCCAATCGCGGATTGGACGTGACCCTCGTCCTGCCGCGCCACAACGACGACTTCGCCGTCGCCGGGGCCAGCAGGAGCTACTATCTCGACCTCTTGCAGGCCGGCGTGAAGATCCACGAATACGAGACGGGCCTGCTGCACGCCAAGACCATCACCATGGACGGCGAAATCACCTTCCTCGGCTCGGCGAATATGGATCGGCGCAGCTTCGACCTGAACTACGAGAACAACATGCTGATCTGCGATGCGGGCGTCACCGCCTCGCTGCGATCGCGACAGGAGCAATTCCTGGCGAAGTCACGGCCGGTCCTGAAAGAGGAGGTGGAGCGATGGCCTTGGTATCGCCGGCTTGCCAACAACGCGCTCGCCGTCGTCAGCCCGCTGCTGTGAAGGGACCTGCGGCGACATTGCCATCGACACTGAATGGTTGGCTTGGCGACCGTATCGGTCTATCGAGAACGCGGGGAGACCGCGGGTCCAACGACCGAAGGATGTGAATGCGCCTGATTTCCACGACCCAAGAGCTTGAGGCGGCGGTCGCCGAGCTTTCCAGATCCGATTTCGTCACAGTCGACACCGAGTTCATCCGCGAAACGACGTTCTGGCCGATCCTGTGCCTGATACAGATGGCGGCGCCCGGGGTGACGGCGCTCGTCGACCCGATGGCGCCGGGCATCGATCTGAAGCCGTTCTTCGAACTGATGGCGAACGAGAACGTCACCAAGGTCTTCCACGCAGCCCGGCAGGACATCGAGATCGTCTTCCATCTCGGCGGGCTGATCCCGCATCCCGTCTTCGACACGCAGGTGGCGGCGATGGTCTGCGGCTTCGGCGACAGCGTCTCCTACGACCAGATCGTCTCCAAGGTCACCGGGACGCGGCTCGACAAGTCGTCCCGTTTCACCGACTGGCGGCATCGTCCGCTGTCGGAGAAGCAGCTCACTTATGCGCTGGCCGACGTCACCTACCTGATCGAGGTCTATCGTCACCTGAAAGCCGAACTGGAGCGCGAGAACCGGGAGCACTGGCTGAAAGAGGAGATGGACGTGCTCACCTCCCGCCAGACCTACGACCCGCATCCGGAGGACGCGTGGAAGCGGCTCAAGATGCGGCTGAGGAAACCGCAGGAACTGGCCGTCGTCCGCCACGTCGCGGCCTGGCGCGAGCGCGAGGCACGAGAACGCGACGTGCCGCGCCAACGGGTGATCAAGGATGACGCCATCTACGAGATAGCCCAGCAGCAGCCGCGCGACCAGGCGGCCTTGGCCAGGCTGAGGATGACGCCGAAGGGATGGGAGCGCTCGGCGACGGCGGCGGCCCTGCTCGAGGCGGTGAACACAGCGCTCGATCTGCCCCGCGAGGAGATGCCGAAGCCGCCGAAGCAGGTGCAGTCGCCGGAGGGGTCGAGCGCCGCCGCCGAGCTCCTCAAGGTGCTCCTGAAGCTGGTCGCCGAGAAGGAAGGCGTGGCGCCGAAGGTGCTGGCCTCCAGCGACGACCTCGACCGCATCGCCGCCGACGGCGAGAATGCGGACGTGGCCGCGCTGCACGGGTGGCGGCGCGCGGTCTTCGGCGACAAGGCGCTTCGACTGGTGCGCGGCGAACTGGCGCTCAGGTTCGACGATAGGAAGATCGCGGTTTTCGAGACGGCCGGGGCGGCATAGGCGAAGGCTACTCCGCCCCGCTTAGCTCAGAATACCGCCAGGTATTTGAGCAGCGAGATGATACCGATGATGATGACGATGATCTGCACGATCTGGCGCGTGCGGCCGTCGAGCGGCAGCCTCTGGACCAGGTAGAGCACCAGTATGATCACCAGGAAAGTGATCAGGATGCCGATGATGATGGACATGACTACCCCTCTCAATGGGCGGAATCACCCAAGCGCCCAACTTGGCAGACCCTCTGTGAGTCCGCTAGCCATGCCTAAATGCATCTACGGGGGATATCGTTCCTCGACGCCGCCGTCACCCCGCGGGTGCCGCGTATGCGCGGCGCCGAGGCTCAGGGCGCGACCCATATCCCTCCCCGCTGCCCGCGATGTCGCCTGGAGCGCCGCACGCACGACCTTCGGCGTCGGGAGGCGTTCGCCCACCTGGTCACGCGCCGGCCATGTCGGCGCCCGGATGGCCCCCTGCCCGCTGTGGCAGGATCAGGATCAGCACCACGATGACGGCAGCCATCGTCGCGGAAGCCATTGGCCGGCTGACATCCAGGCCTCCGTGGGCAATCGGCTTGTCGAGAAAGTCGCCCACGGTCGCGCCGAGCGGCCGCGTCAGGATGAAGGCAAGCCAGAACAGATAGACGCGGGACACGCTCGTGAACCAGTAGAGAACCGCAAGCGCAGCCAGGCCGCCTGCAAAGACGAGTGCCCCGCCCGCATAGCCTGTGCCGGCCGAATCCGCCATCCAATCGCCGAGCGCTGTGCCTAGGGTCTGGGAAAAGGTGATCGTCACCCAATAGAACAGTTCGACTTTGGGCGTGGCGACGGTCTGCACGTCGATCGAACCAAGCGTCAGGCGCCATATGACGAGGGAAAGGAAGACGCAGGTCACCAGTATCGTGACGCCGCCCGGATAGCCTATGCCCAGGGAGCGATCAACATAATCGGCCAGCGCTGTGCCGACCGTGGTGGAAGCCACGATCGCCGCCCAATACGCCCACGGATTGAATTTCTTTACGGCAATCTGGACAAGCACGGCAGCGACGAAAATGGCGGCAAATATCGCGGTGCCTACCAGATACCCCCCGTTGTGGGCGTTCTGGTCCGCATGCAGCCACGTCATCGTCACCGAGTCTCCGCCGGTCTCTCCGAGCGTCGTGGCAAGGATCTTGATGATCCAGAAGCCAAGCGTTACCGCAGGCACCTTCGCCAGCGTCCTTTGGACTTCTCCGTTCATTTCGACCTCCGGGTCCTGTCGACGAATTGGTGATTTGACGGTGGCCGCGCCGCCGCCGTGAATTGTGCCTCGCAATCTACGAGCGCTGCGGCACACGGCGCTGGACGCGCGCCTGCCTCGGGCCTGTGGATGCAGCCGGCTTTCTCACCGCGAATGGCCTCGACGCTCCGGATGGTTATCGTAGGTAAGTGTCACCCGCGTTCCGGGAGGCAGATGCCGCCCGGTGTGGATCGTGAAATAGGCCTCGCCGCCAAACTTCCTCGGTCTTGGGCGAGGGATGACTTTGACGTTCCTGATCTCGAACGCGCGGCCGTTGGGGAGATCGATCCGCGCATCGACGCCGCCGGTAAATCCGAACGCCCTGGAAGTCATTGGCAATGCAGCCTCGCCGTCGATTACGGTTTCCTGTAGCGTATCCCGCGCCGCGGCAATCGACACATAGGCGGGCGCGGACGGCGAGACCGTGACCTTGACGTCGTTCGTGCGCGCCCGTGTCGACACGCAGCCTGCAACTTCCAGCCCAATCAATATGATAAGAGGGACGCCAATCC
>JBQCFA010000053.1:0-15526 GCA_051959695.1 Rhizobiaceae bacterium | reverse complement strand
AATTTGCTGCCGATGGGAGCGACGAGCGGCTTCGACGCCGCGAACTTCGCCATGTCCGGCTCCAGGTAGAGCATCCGCGTCACGTCCGAGACGGTGCCGTAATCCTCGTTGAAGGCGAGCCCGCTCTGCATCGCCATCAGGTCGGCAATGGAGATGTTCCGGCGCTCGTCGCTACTCCATTCTGCAAACAGGTTCTTCCGGTCGAGCGAGAGCTTGCCCGCGCCGAGAACGGTGCCGAGGATCGCCACATTGACCGTCTTGGTCATCGACCAGCCGATCAGCGGCGTGTCGGCCGCGAAGCCTTCACCGTAGCGTTCGCCGACGATGCGGCCATCTTGCACCACGACGATGGCCCGCATGCCGGGCCCGGCGAGTTGCGGGTCGTCGAGAAGCGTTGCCATCGCGGGATCCTGCGAAGGCACGACGCGCTCGCCCTTCGGCCACAGATCGGCGGACAGTTTCGAGGGCGCCGGCCCCGGTGCCGAGAACTTGTTGGCGGCGGCCTTGCCGTCCGGTATCAACGAACAGCCGAGCCCCGGCCGTGAGACGGCCTCGTTGGCTGCAAAATGCCCAAGGAACGCCGCCTTCACGCTGGCGGCTTTCCGGTTCACGTCGAGATCGAAGAATTTGAGCAGCGGATTGCCGGGCGCCTGAACGTCGACCGCGAGGACCTGTTGCGGATCGCGGTCGGCGACGAACGCGTTCGAACAGACGATCTTGGCGGCATAGCCCGCGCCGACGCGCAGGAGATCGGGTGGGAAGGCGGAAAGCCAAACGGCGACCGCGACGATGGCGACGACGATGAGCCCGGTGAGCCACTTCAGGATATTCTTCAGCGTCCGCAATCCAAAGCCCCCTGCCCCCCGCGCGACTTCCTAGGTCGACCCGGGCCATTGACTTTGCCGGCCCGTTTCGTCTTTTTCGACTGTCAGGCGGCAAGGGTCAGAAATCAATCGCTTTCGCTTGGCGCCGCCGTCCGTCACCGGATCGCGCGTCGGCCCACGCCCCGCCGAGCCTGCGCCCCCTGAAGGCTGGAGAAGAGATGCGCCACATACCGGCAATCCTGTTGATGCTGGCGCTGGCCGCCTGTACGTCAATTTCCTACGATCTCGGCGACATCCTGGGCCCGGGCCCCCGCTTCCGCGACCGCGACCCGCATCAGTGGAAAGCTCGGGCCCCCTGGACCTATCCGGTGCACGGCACGGACCTCGCGAAATACCAGAACGCCGTCGACTGGTCGAAGCTGCGCAAGGAGGGCCTCGCCTTCGCCTTCATCAAGGCGACCGAAGGCGGCGACAGGTTCGACGAACGGTTCGAGGAGAACTGGCGCGGCGCGCGGCGCGTCGACATCCCGCGCGGCGCCTACCACTTCTTCTATTTCTGCCGGCCCGCGATCGAGCAGGCGGCATGGTACATCGACCATGTCCCGAAGGAACGATCGTCCCTGCCCCCCGTTCTCGACATCGAATGGAATCCGGCCTCGCCGACCTGCAAACTGCGCCCCGATCCCGACACTGTGCGCGCAGAGATGAAGGTGTTTCTCGACGCCGTGGCGAAGCACTACGGAAAGGAGCCGATCGTCTACACCACCGTCGATTTCTTCGAGGACAACGATTTGTCGAGGTTTAGGGCTTATCCGTTCTGGCTGCGTTCGGTTGCCGGCCACCCGGACGAGAAGTACGGAGGGCTCCGCTGGCTGTTCTGGCAATATACAGGCACCGGCATCGTTCCTGGAATAGAAGGCGACGCCGACCTCAATACGTTCAACGGTGACGCCGGCGACTGGCGCAAATGGCTGAACGCGAATACCACCGGAACCACACTGGTCTCCGATGATGGTCGCCAATAAATGGTCCCGAGGAGTTTACGACGTGAGATTTCTTCCGCTTTTCCTTGCGCTCGCGCTTTTTCCCGCGGCCGCTCGAGCCGAGCAGCAATGCGGCGGTGACTTCGGTGCGTGGAAGGCGGCTGTCGAGAAGGATGCGTCGGCCGAGGGCGTCGGCCAGCGCGGCGTCTCCGCGCTCGCGCAGGCAAACTTCAATCCGGAGGTGGTTCGCCGCGACCATGCGCAGGGCGTGTTCACCCAAACCTTCATCGAATTTTCGACCCGCATGGAATCGGCCTATCGCCTGACGCACGGTGAGGCGAACCTGAAGAAATACGCCTCCGTCTTCCAGGCGGCCGAGCAGCGCTTCGGCGTCCCCGGCCCGGTGATCGCGGCCTTCTGGGCCCTGGAGACGGATTTCGGCGCCGTGCAGGGCAATTTCAGCACGCTCGACGCGCTGGCGACGCTGGCGCATGACTGCCGCCGGCCGGACCTGTTCCGCCCGCAATTGATCGCGCTCCTCAAACTCATCGATAACGGCACAGTGCCCGCCGACGTGCGCGGTGCCTGGGCCGGCGAGATCGGCCAGACCCAGATCCTGCCGAAGGATTATCTCGCGCAGGGGACGGATGGCGATGGCGACGGCCGCGTCGATCTGCGCGGCAGCGCCGCCGATGTGATCATGACCACTGGGCATTTCCTGCAGTCACTCGGCTGGAAGGCCGGCGAACCTTGGATGGAAGAGGTCCGCGTTCCCGACAATCTGCCCTGGGACGAGACAGGTCGCGAAAACAAGCTGCCCGTCAGCCAGTGGGCGTCGTGGGGCGTGACCGCGCGAGACGGCGGCGGACTGGACGAAACGAACAGTCCCGCGAGCCTTGTTCTTCCCATGGGCAGGAACGGTCCGGCCTTCCTGGTCTTCGACAATTTCGACGTCTATTTGAAATGGAACCAGTCCTCCGTCTATACGCTGACGGCGGCGCATCTGGCGACCCGCTTGGCAGGTGCGCCCGCCTATGACAGGCGCAACCCGGACCCAGGGCTTTCTCCGGCCGAGATGCGGGAACTGCAGACCAGGCTGGACGCCAAGGGGCACGATGTCGGCAAGGTCGACGGCGTGCTCGGCTCTGGCACGCGCGAAGCGGTGCGGGCGATGCAGAAACAGCTGGGGCTGCCGGTCGACGGCTGGCCGACGCGCAAGCTGCTCGACATGCTGTAAGGAAGGGCGGCGCATCACGGCGCGTCGGAACCGCCCTGCTCTTTCCTTTCTTTCGCTTCCTGTTCCGCGCCGTCCGCCTCTTCACGCCGCGCGCGGCGGGAGAACATCTTTGCCGCAGTGCTGTTGTTCCATGCCACGGTGAGCGCATGGAACCGCGCTCTGACCCAGGTCAGGCCCTCGCTGAAATCCTCCAGTTCGCCGGCGTAGGCCTGCGCGAGCGCCGTCCGGTAGGACTGGTAGCCTGCGCTTGCGACATTCTCCACGCGATGCATGACGCCCATCCATGCCGGCGACAGAAGCAGCGTCACCGCCGTGACGGCGATGGCCAACCGGTAGCTGTCGTAACCCAGGCCGCCGGCGGTATAGCCCGCCGCGGCGAGCACGAAGGAGAATTCGCCGATCTGTGCCATCGAAAGGCCGCCGACCAGCGCCGTCTCGCGGTCATGCCCCGTCGCCCTCAGCAGGAACACGTTGAGCACGGTCTTCACGGCGATCACGACCAGCGACGCCACGACGACGAGCAGAAGATTGTCCCAGATGAAGGCAAGATCGATCAGGAGGCCGATCGACAGGAAGAAGACGACGAGCAGCACGCTCTGGATCGGCTCGATCACCGGGATGATGCGCGAACGTAGCGTCGAATTGCCGACGATCAGCCCGCCGATGAAGGCACCGTAGGCTGGAGAGAGGCCGGCGACGCCGGAAAGCGCCGCCGCGCCGAAGCAGACGGCGAGCGATCCGAGCGCCAGTATCTCGACCTTGTCGCCGATCTCCTCGGCGAACGGAACGCGTATCTTTCCGCGCCGGCCAAGCCACCAGAGCAGGATGGCGAGAATGCCGACGGCAAGAGCGATCCGCACGACCGTGCCCACTACGCTAAACTCCGCCCCGCCGAGCGAGGACACGAAGATCAGCATAGGCACCACAGCGAGGTCCTGCGCGATCAGCACGGCGATGGTGATGCGGCCGGCGTCGCCGCGCAATTCGCCCATGTCGTCGAGCATCTTCATGGCGACCACGGTGCTGGACGTGCCGATGATGAAGCCGAGGACGATTCCCTCGCTCCAGTTGATGGCGGATATCGCCGCCACCAGGCCGCCGATCGCCAGCGCCGCCGCCAGTTGCCCGGCCGTGACCACGACCGCCGGCTTCAGGCTGAAAACGAACGCCTTCAGCGAAAGCTCGGTGCCGATGAAGAAAAGCAGCATCAGAACGCCCATTTCGGCGAGAGCCGTGACGTTGTCGTTGGTCGAGATGAGGCCGAAGCCGGTCGGTCCCATCAGCACGCCGGCGAGGATGAAACCGACGAGGGGCGGCTGCTTCAGGCGCATCAGCCCGAGGCCGAAGAGCACCGCGACGACGACGACGAAGGCGATTTCGGTCAGCGGAAACCCGTGGGCGGAATGGGGCAGGGCTGGCGCCATCAGGCCATGGTTTCCAGGCTGGCGAGGCTGTCCGGCGCACCGCCTTCCTCGAAGGGCGTTTCGACCTCGATGAAGGTGTCGGGATAAAAGCCGTTGAAATGGGTCCTGAGCGCCATTGAATAGGCGCCGATATGGCCGATCTCGATCCAGTCTCCAGTATCGACGGTTTCCGGCAGCCAGAACGGCCTCGACAGGATGTCGACCGAATCGCAGGTGCCGCCGCAGACGCGGAATGCCGCGGTCCTGGCGGGGTCGCCGTTCCGCGTCCGTATCGCCGGATCGGGAATGAAGCGCGCCGGCAGCGTGATCTTGCCCGTCCAGCTGTCCGACAACGAGGACCAGATCCCGTCATTGATGTAGAGCCGCCGACCCTTCCTGAGCAGCACCCTGACGATGAGCGAGAACGCCCGCGCCACGATCACCCGGCCCGGCTCCGCCATGAGAGGTACGTCCTCGAAGCCGTATTCGACGATGTCCTCCCTGAGCCGCGCCATGATCTCCTCAAGAGCCGGCATCTTCGGCGCCTTGCGGTTGGGATCGTGCCCGTACTCGGCCGGAAAGCCGCCGCCGACGTCGAGGCCGGCCAACGGAACGCCGGCGCGGTTGCGCACCCAGTCCGCCGATGCGAGCGCACGCTCGTAGGTGTCGGGGTCCTCGATCTGGCTGCCGACATGGAAGCAGATGCCGACCGGGTAGCCGCCGCGATGCAGGCGCTGCAGAAGCTCCACAGCGTGGGCCGGGGCGGCGCCGAACTTCTTGGAAAGCTCGTAGGCGGCGTGTCCCTTGGTCTGCAGGCGCACGAAGACGGTGAGCGAGCCCGGATCGATATCGAGCGCCTTCACCACGCGCGTCAGCTTGGTGATCTCGTCCTCATGGTCGAGTGCGATGACACGGATGCCGTAGGCTTCGAGCGCCAGCCTGATGTCCGACTGCGCCTTGACCGGATGCATGTAGAGCATCTCGGCATCCGGCGCGACCGACCGCGCCGCGGCGAACTCGGCCGGCGAGGCCACGTCGAAGGCCGAGATCCCGGCCTCGGCCACCGTCTTCAGCACGATCGCCTCGCCGTTCGTCTTCACCGCGTAGGCCGTCTTGCCTGGAAAGAGGCGGGTGAAGCGAAGGGCGTCCGCCTTCAGCACGTCCGGGCGGAAGCAATAGACGGGCCGATCCGGGCGAAGGGTCAGCGCGGCATCGCGGGCGGTCTCGAATCGCTGCATGGAGGCTCCCTGCTCGCGAGCAACCTAGCAGCGATGACCCGGTGGAAAAACCCGGCAGGCGCCGGAGACGGAAGCCGGCCCCGCCTCCGGCCGGCAGAATTGCCGATGCCCGCACGAATCGGATGGCGCGACGGCGCCTGTTCGGTTAGCTGGCAGTGATCTTCAGGGAATGACGATGCAGCAGGCCAACGCACAAGCGCCGAGGACGATGGACGCGACCGACTGGGCGCAACTGCTTCTGCTCGGCGCGCTATGGGGCGGCTCCTTCTTCTTCGCGCGCGTCGCCGTCGCCGAGATCGAGCCACTGACGCTTGTCTTCTACCGGGTCGTGATCGCAGCCGCTGCGCTGCATGTCTGGCTGTTGGCGCGGGGCATCTCGTTTCGCCCGGCCCTGTCGCACGCGCCGGGCTTCCTCTTGCTGGCCGCTCTGAACAACGTCATTCCGTTCTCGTTGCTCTTTGTCGGCCAGACGGCGATCGGAGCGGGCCTGGCGGCGGTCCTGAATGCGACCACGCCGTTCTGGGCGATCATCGCCGCCAATGTCCTGACCCGCGACGAGAAGATCACCGCAAACCGCCTATTCGGCATACTTCTCGGCGTCCTCGGCACCGCCGTGATGGTTGGTCCGGGCGTCGTCGCCGGCCTGGGCGCGCCGGTCTGGGCCCAATTCTGCGTCATCGGCGCCGCCGTGTCCTACGCCTTCGCAACGGTCCTCGCCCGTCGCTTCCGCTCCATGCGTTCGGACGTCGTCGCCACCGGGCAATTGACGGCCTCCGCCGCCATCATGGCCGTGATCATCGGCCTCGGCGTATCGGGCATCACACCGGCCGGTCCCGCGACGTGGAGTTGCGTCGCCGGCCTGGGCATACTCTCAACCGCCTTCGCCTATATCCTCTATTTCAACCTGATCGCCTCCGCCGGAGCGACGAACACCTCTCTCGTCACCCTCGTCGTGCCTGTTGGCGCGATCCTGCTCGGCGTCCTCTTCCTCGGTGAGCAACTGGACGCCTACGAACTGGCGGGAATAGCGCTGATAGGATTGGGCCTGGTCACCATCGACGGCAGGATATTCCGCTTGCGAAGCGTTGCCGGCAGCAGGAGGGCCAATTGAAAACGGTCGTCAAGCGATTTTTTTCACGCGTGGCCCGCCGGCCACTTTTTGAAGCGAAAACAAGGCGAAGGGCCGGCAAATAAGGCCGTGTTTTCACATTTGCGCGGCAATGCAGCAAAAAAATCTCTTGTCCGTGGCCGAATTGCATCTAGACTCTACCATAGTCGAAGAGGAGGCTTTGCCATGGGACTGACACGGCCGATCAACGCTTTGATGATATGTGCTGCATTCGCGTTCATTGCAGCACTGATAATGGGAGTGCTTCCCTGAGAAGCCAACTTCCGCCGGCGGAAAGCCGCCGCTGATCGATTTCCAGAAAAGGCCGGGATGTGGACCCGGCCTTTTTTCGTTTGGGTACGACAGCGCCCGGGCTCAACGCCCACAGGCCAACTCCTCATTCGCACTGCTGCCGGGGACCACCACCAAAGGGCTGGTAGGAATTGTCTTCCGGTCGATATGAGCGGTACCTGTCGGAGCATGACTGCACATGATGGGGATCTGGGTAGCCACCAGGCATTTCGTCGGCGGCGGCGCTGCTGACGAGTGCGGGCGCCCCCTCGCCGGAAACGTTCGAGCTTACCATATTGCCGCTAACCGCCGAATCGGCATGGGCCATACCATCCGAATAAGGCGAGATGCATTCGCGCCTTACCCCGCTATAGGAACTGTAGCCGTTGTCGGCGGGATCGTAGGAGCGGTAGTGGCGGGAACACCATTCGACATGTGCCGCGTTGGTCGCCGGGGCCGCCTGCGGCTCCGGCTCGTCCGGCGACATCGCGGCCGTGGTCGTCGGATCGGTAGCCTGGGCCGGATCATCTACCGTCTGGAGAGGGGCCGAATTGCCGGGTGACCGATTTGCATCTGCGGCATTCCGTAGCGCGGTATCGAGCGCTTGCGGCGCCGGCCGGGCCGGAAGGCGTTTCAGGTCCCGGGCGTCGGCGCTCACGCCGACCGCCTTGCTGGTCCATAGTGCGCCGGAATTCCCATCAAATGGATGTGCGACCGGCACCGGTTTGGCGTTGACGAAGAAGATTGCCGTCAGGCCGCCGCCGACAAACACCATGAGCGTGAGCAGGAAGCCACCCACCGTAGCCGCAAAATATCTCACGTCGCGCTCCCTGTGTCTGACCCTTGGGGTCAGAATGCAAGGCGCGGCCCATGGTTCCCGCGGGACGGCCGGCGGTGCCGATTCGCTCTCGGTACCAATGAGGCGAGTCGGGCCTTCAATCGCGCCCTTTGCCGGGTCACGCCGCCGCGTCCCGCGCCGCCGTCTGTTCCTGCAGCGGCGTGCGGATGCCGATCATATGGCAGATGGCGAAGGCGAGATCGGCCCGGTTGAGCGTATAGAAATGGAAATCGCCGACGCCGCGCTCGACAAGATCAAGCACCTGTTCGGCGGCGACCGCCGCGGCGACCAGCGCATGCGTCTGCGGGTCGTCGTCCAGACCGCCGAAGCGCTCGGCAAGCCATGCCGGCATATGCGCGCCGCAGCGCGAGGCGAAGTTCGTCACCTGCCGGAAATTATGGATCGGCAGGATGCCGGGCACGATCGGGATATAGATGCCGGCACGGCGCACACGCTCGACATACCGTTCGTAGAGGTCGTTGTCGAAGAAGAACTGGGTGATGGCCCGCGTCGCGCCGTTGTCGACCTTGCGCTTGAGCATGTCGACGTCGGTGGCGAAATCGGAACTCTCCGGATGCTTCTCCGGATAGGCCGAAACGGAGATATCGAAATCGCCGGCACGCCCCAGCGCCGTCACCAGTTCGGCGGCGTTGGAATAGCCGCCCGGATGCGGCCGGTAGCTTGCGCCGACGCCCGCCGCGGGATCGCCCCTCAGCGCCACGAAGCGCTTCACCCCCATGGCGGCGAACTCGCGGATCACCTCGTCCACCTCACCGCGCGTCGCGTCGATGCAGGTGAGGTGCGCCGCCGGCGCCAGGCCCGTCTCGCCTAGGATGCGGGCGATCGTGCGCGCCGTACGTTCGCGGGTCGAGCCCCCGGCGCCGTAGGTTACCGAGATGAAGCTCGGCGAAAGAGGTTGCAGGCGGGTAACGGTTTCCCAGAGCCGCGCCTCCATCTCGTCCGTCTTCGGAGGGAAAAATTCGAAGGAGACGCGGATCCTGTCGCCGATATCGGGAAGGCGGGAAAAACGGAACTGCGACATCAGACGATACTTTCCTCAGCTTGAGTTTCGTTCCCCTCGCCCGCCATCAAAAGCCGCCGGTCCTGGGCCAGCCACAGCTTGACCGTCAGCCGGGGCCGCTCGCCGCGCGCCGCGAAATCGACCGTCTCCTTGAGGTCGAGCCCCGCGTCCTCGAGCCAATCCGCCACCTGCTGGTCGGAGAAGCCGAGCCGGAGATGCGCATGCTCGTCGCGCAGGAATTCGAGCGCGTGCGGTGCGAAATCGACGATGACCAGCCGGCCGCCGGGCCTGAGCAGCCGCGCGGCCTCGCGGATCGCGGCCGCCGGATCTTCCAGGTAGTGCAGCACCTGGTGGATCGTCACGAGATCGAAGGATTCCCGTTCCACCGGTGGCGCGTAGATGTCGCCCTGCCGGACCTGCGCGTTGCGCACGCCGGCGTGGTCGAGATTGGCACGCGCCACGGCAAGCATCTCGCGCGACAGGTCGATGCCGACCCCGCGCGCGTAGAGCGGGGAGAATATCTCCAGCAGCCGGCCGGTGCCCGTGCCGAGGTCCAGCATGGACTGGAAGGGGCGCTCGCCCACGATCTTCCTCAGCCCGGATTCCACGGCATCGTCCGGGACATGCAGCGAGCGAATGCGATCCCAGCTTGCGGCATTGGCGCTGAAATAACCGAGCGCGCGCTCCTGGCGCCGGCGCTTCACCTGGGAGAGGCGCTCCAGGTCACGCTCGACCGTCGCGTCTGCAAGGTCGATGCGGGCGACCACTCCCTGAATGACCTCTCTCGCATGATCGTCGTCGGAAAGCCGGAAATAGGCCCAGGAGCCCTCCTGGTACCGCGTGATCAGCCCGGCATCGAGCAACAGCTTCAGGTGGCGCGAGACGCGCGGCTGCGACTGGCCGAGAACCTCTGTCAGGTCGCTGACCGTGAGATCGCCCCGGGACAGCATCAGCAGGATGCGCAACCGGCTGGATTCGGCCGCCGCCTTCAAGGTATCTACCATGGCATCGAGAGCGACGGGCGCACGCGTCAGCATGAGCAACTCCAAAAAGACATAAACATATCTTTATATGAATATCGAAAGCCTGGCAATAGCCATGTCGCGGCTTGAACGGAAAACGTCGCAGGAGCGTGGTGGGCGAAATGACGGAAAAGCGGGAAGGCGAAGTCGAACTTGCCTTCGACCCGGCCGACATGCCGGCCGACGGCCAGGTGGTCTTCATCGGGCGCATCCATTCGCCTTGGACTGCTCGCGAGGACTGCCCGAAAAACATGGCGCGTGCGCGCGAACGCCATGCGCCAGCCTCAATCGAAATCGCTCCAGACTACCGGCCGGGCCTTGCCGGCCTCGAGCGCGCCAGCCACGTCGTGATCCTGACATGGCTCGACCGTTCAGCGCGGAATCTGATTGTGCAGAAACCCCGCCATGCCGCTCGTCCGAAAGGCGTTTTCGCGTTGCGTTCGCCTGCCCGGCCGAATCCGGTCGGACTGCATGTCGCGCGGCTTCTGGGCGTGGACATCGAAGCGGGAGTTCTTACGCTTGATGCCATCGACGTTCTCGACGGCACACCGGTCATCGACATCAAGCCCTACTATGCCTCGACGGATTCCATTTTGGACGCCACGGTCGCGAAGGACGAATGAGCGGCACCTCTCACCAGCGCGCCGTCGGCAAGGCTCTTTCGGCACTCTTGCCGATGGCGCCCTACTCCGACATCGACGCGATCCGCGCAGCGGCGCTCGCGGCCAAATTCCGGACGCTGCCGCCGTCCATTGCGGTCTGGCTGGCGACCATCGCCCATGTCCGCCACGAACATACCGCCTATGACCGCCTGCTCGGCGAAGGCTATGATCGCGAATCGGCCCGTTTCTTCGTGCTGGGCGAGATCAACGCCGTTCTCACAAGCTGGCGCGCCACGCGCCTTCTCGACCCCGGCGACGAGGACGAATAGAACACATCTTTGAATCCCCTACCCCTTTAACGACGCGCAAGACGCCGTATATCCCGTTCGGCGGCACTCGCCGCTTTACGCGATATTTCCGATATCTGACCGCCTGTTCGGCGGAGAAGGGACTCACCATGACATCGAAGGTCTGGTTCATCACCGGCGCATCCAAGGGCTTCGGCCGAGTCTGGGCCGAGGCGGCGCTTGCGCGCGGCGACAAGGTCGCGGCGACCGCGCGCGACATCTCGGCGCTTGGCGATCTCGCTGACGAATATGGCGATGCCGTGCTGCCGATACGTCTCGACGTGAACGACAGGAACGCTGATTTCGCCGCCGTACGGCAGGCCAGGGAAAAGTTCGGCCGGCTGGACGTCGTCATAAACAATGCCGGCTACGGCCATTTCGGCACGATCGAGGAGGTGACCGAAGAGGAAGCGCGCGCGCAGATCGAGACCAACCTGTTCGGCGCGCTTTGGGTGACCCAGGCCGCCATTCCGATCATGCGCGAGCAGGGCTCGGGCCATATCATACAGATCTCGTCGATCGGGGGCGTCAACGCCTTCCCGACCGTCGGACTCTACCACGCCTCCAAATGGGGCCTCGAGGGTTTCAGCCAGGCGCTGGCGCAGGAGGTCGCGGAATTCGGCATCCATGTGACGCTGGTCGAGCCGGGCGGCTTCTCGACCGATTGGGCCGGCCCGTCGGCAAAGCGCTCACAGCCGATCGCGGCCTATGATGGCGTCCGCGCCAGGAACCAGGAGCGGCGCAAGCGCAGCGTCGCCGGCGATCCGGAGGCGACCGGCCCGGCGATGCTCGCCGTCGTCGATGCCGAGGAGCCGCCGCTGCGCGTCTTCTTTGGCGACAGCGGCCTGCCGATGACGCGGAAGGAATATGCCGACCGCGTCGCTCTCTGGGAAAAATGGGACGACGTCGCGATCATGGCACAGGGCGAGGCCCGGAACCGCGCCGCCTAACGGCGCCCTCCCCGCCTCAGCGATAGATCCACTGTTCGGGGAGCCTGACTGTCACCGCCTCGGCCATGGCGATGCGGCCGGGCTTCTCTACCCACGCCACCAGGCCACGCAGACGTCGCGCCGCCTGTGGAAAAGCGAGCGTGCCGGCAGCGATATCCGCCATGCCGGCATTCTCGGCAATCGAACGGCCCGACGCCTTGCAGGGGGCGTTCTGGCCGTCGATTTTGAGCGTCACGCCGCCTGCGAAGAAGAGCTTTGTCCCGCGCGGCAGCATGGAAAGCCGCGGCACGCCGGCAAGCAGGACATTTGCGCCGATCCATTCCGGCCTGATTTCGGCAAGCCGCATCGCCTCGGCGACACGCACCAGCTCATCCGGGGCGACGATCGAGATCTGCCTCTCGTTGCGCATCTCCGTTCCGCGCGGATACCAAGGTTCGCGTCCGCCGGAGCGGCGAGTGTGGCCGCTATGGATATCGCCCTCGATCCCCTCGAATCTCAGGCAGAGCTCCTCGACCGCCCGGGTCTGGAAGCGATCGGAGGACGCGACGTAGAGGCCGGCTATTTCGGCATCGATCTTGCGGCCGGGAAGGATTTCGGCTTCGTCGTCGAACAGGGGCAGCGTCTCCGCCATCCGCGTCACATCATGCGCATCAGCGCGCCGCCGATCGAGTAGCCGGCGCCGAAGGCGCAGAGCAGGCCGTAATCGCCCCGTTTCAAATCGGCATGGTTTTCCTTCAGCGCCACGATGGCGCCGGCGGCGGCGGTGTTGCCCAGCCGGTCCAGCACCAGCGGAGCACGGTCCTGGTCGGCATCGTGCCCGAGGGCCATCCTGAGGATCATGGCGTTCATGCGTGCGTTCGCCTGGTGTAGCCAGAAGCGGCGAATCCCGTGCGGATCGAGCCCGTGCTCGGCCAGGAACTGCACGATGAAGCGGTGCCCGGCGACGGTGACCTCCTTGAATACCTTGTTGCCAAGCTGGACGATCATGTTGTCTTCCATCTCGACGATCGAGGTGTCTTCCTGCGAGGCCCGGTTGAGGAACCCGAAATTGGAGCGGATCGCGTTGGAGAACTGCGTCCAGGTGCGGGTGTCCAGCACCTCCATGCGTCCCGGCCGCGTCTCGCCCTCTTCCAGCGGTTCGACGATCATCGAGGCCGAAGCGTCGCCAAAGATGAAATGCGTTTGCCGGTCACGGAAATTGAGATGGGCGGAGATGATCTCGGGCGTCACCACGAGCACGCGTTTCTGCGCGCCGCTCCGCACCAGATTCGCCGCCACATGCAGCCCCGCAGCGGCGGAAGAGCAGCCGAGACTCATGTCGAAGGCAGCGCCGGACGTGCCGAGCTCCTTCTGCATCTCGATCGACATCGCCGGATAGTTGCGCTGCTGGTGCGAGGCGGCGCAGATGACCATGTCGATATCGACGGGGTCCACGCCGGCGTCCTCGACCGCCTGCCTTGCCGACGCGAGGCCGAACTCCGCCATCACCGACACTTCCTCATTGTCGCGGCGGGGAATGCGCGGCGTCATGCGTTCCGGATCGAGGATGCCGTCGGAGGCGATCACATGCCGTGATTTCACCCCTGAAGCATGCTCGATGAAAGCGACGCTCGATTCCGGCAGCGGCTCCTTCCCTTCCCTGGCCCTTTTTTTGTTCTCCCGGCCGACCCATTCATTGAAGCTTGCGACAAGTTCGCCATTGGGTATCTCGGCCTCGGGGATCTTCACTCCGATGCCGGTGATCGCGACGCGGTTCATGCGTGTTCCAGTTTCCTGAGCGGCGGGACGCGGCCCCGAGGCAAGATGTGCGCAAGCGGTTTAGAGCTTTTCGGTTCTGGATGGAAGCGCCCAGACGCACCGCGTCGTGGCCGGCGGCGATGCGCCCCTCGCCCGCCTTATCGCACGGCTACGATGAACAGCCGCGGGAAGCGCAGCAGCACCTTGCCGTCCTTTCGTGGCGGATAGGCTTCACGGATACGCGCCAGGTAGTCGGCCAGGAACGCGTCACACTCCGCTGACCCAAGCGGATCGAGGAACGGCTTCAGCCCGGTCGACTTCACCCACTCGACGATCGCTTCCGGCCCGGCAAGCGGATGGTTGTATGCCGTGTGCCAGATGTCGAGGCGCGCCGCCTTGCCGATCAGCAGGTCGTAGTAGAAGCCGACCGGCGGCAGCGGCCCCCGCGCCGCGCCCTCCAGTCTGTCCCGGAACGGCATCGCCGCCGCCGTCTCGCGCATCGCGCGGTGGGAAGCTTCGGTGAGATTGTCCGGCATCTGCACCGCGAGGGCGCCGCCCGGCGCGAGGTGGTCCATCAGCTGGGCGAGGACCGCCGGATGATCCGGCAGCCATTGGAACACCGCGTTCGCGAAAATCACATCAACCGGTTCGGCAGGCGCCCATGCAGCCGCGTCGGCCTGCTCGAAGCGGAGGCCGGGCAGCCGCGCCCGCGCCTTCTCCAACATGTCGGGCGAGGTGTCGATGCCGACGATTTCCGCGCCCGGCCAGCGCTGGGCGAGAAGCTCGGTGGAATTGCCCGGTCCGCAGCCGATATCGACGACCCGCCTCGGATTATCGAGGGGCACCTGAGCCAGGAGATCGCGCGACGGCCGGGTGCGCTCGTCCTCGAATTTGAGATATTGCGCGGCAGACCAGTCGGGGCGTTCGTTCATCCGCGTATCTCCTTGTGGGTGGCGGGAAGCCGGCCGCCTGATAGGCCAAAGCGGCCGAGCGCGCCAGTTCCCCGCTGAACCTGCGGAGGGGCTGGTATAGCCCTCTCGCCTCGTCAGCCTTTCACACGTCATCTTGTGTGGGGCGGGCGCGTCGGAAGACCAGCAGCCTCTCCCCTTCCTAGCTCGAAAACGCCACTTTCACGCCGCGCTGGCGGAAATAAGCCTGCATGAGCTTCCGGCCGGAACGATTGCCCTGCGCGAGTCTTCCCGGATCGAACACCGCCTCCTTCAAACCCTCGCGCGCCAGTGCCGCCTTGAGCGTGGCGATATGGGCGTCGAGATCGGCATTGTCGGCTTGTAGCGAAGCATAGATCGCTTCTGTAGCCTCGGCCACGGTAGGATCGCTCAACGGTCGCACTCCCGGATTGGACACAACACACTCACCGCGTCAGCCTCTTATACGTCATCTTGTGCGGAGTAAGGGCCTCGGGGCCGAGGCGGCGCGCCTTGTCAGCCTCGTAATCCTCGAAATTGCCCTCGAACCATTCGACATGGCTGTCGCCCTCGAAGGCGAGCATGTGGGTCGCCATGCGGTCGAGGAACATACGGTCGTGGCTGATGATGACGGCGCAGCCGGCGAAGGCCTCCAGCGCGTCCTCCAGCGCGGCAAGCGTCTCGGTGTCGAGATCGTTGGTCGGCTCGTCGAGAAGCAGCACGTTGCCGCCTTCCTTCAGCATCTTGGCCAGGTGCACGCGATTGCGCTGGCCGCCCGAGAGATTGCCGACCTTCTGCTGCTGGTCGCCGCCGCGGAAATTGAAGGAGGAACAGTAGGCGCGGCTGTTTACCTCGTGCTTGCCGAGCTTGATCACCTCGGCGCCGCCGGAGATCTCCTCCCAGACCGTCTTGTCGGCCTCGAGGTCGGCGCGCGACTGGTCGACGTAGGCGAGCTCGACGGTCTCGCCGAGGCGCAGGGTGCCCCCGTCGGGCTTCTCG
>JBQCFA010000052.1:0-8936 GCA_051959695.1 Rhizobiaceae bacterium | reverse complement strand
GCGGCGCATCCGCGCCCTTCTCGCTCTTCGGCGCCGGCAGCTTGTGGACGATCGCTTCGAGGACGTCGGGAATTCCCAAGCCCGTCTTCGCCGAAATCAGCACGGCCTCGGAGGCGTCGATGCCGATCACTTCCTCGATCTGTTCCTTCACGCGGTCGGGTTCCGCCGCCGGCAGGTCGACCTTGTTCAGGACAGTGACGATCTCGTGATTGTTATCGATCGCCTGATAGACATTGGCGAGCGTCTGCGCCTCGACGCCTTGGCTGGCGTCGACCACCAGTAGCGAGCCCTCGCAGGCGGCTAGGCTGCGCGACACCTCATAGGCGAAATCGACATGGCCGGGCGTGTCGATGAGGTTCAGCACGTAGTCCTCGCCGTTCCTGGCGCGGTAGTGCAGGCGCACGGTCTGCGCCTTGATGGTGATGCCGCGCTCGCGCTCGATATCCATCGAATCGAGCACCTGCTCCTTCATCTCGCGCAAATCGAGCCCGCCGGTCATCTGGATCAGGCGGTCGGCGAGCGTCGACTTGCCGTGGTCGATATGGGCGACGATGGCGAAGTTGCGGATATGGTCGAGCGGTGTCGTCATGGGCGCCGCGTATAGAGAATGCCGCGCTGCGAGGGAAGGGGATTTGCGGCGG
Source organism: Rhizobiaceae bacterium (assembly GCA_051959695.1). Taxonomy (GTDB): domain Bacteria; phylum Pseudomonadota; class Alphaproteobacteria; order Rhizobiales; family Rhizobiaceae; genus Mesorhizobium_L. Next base: position 8,295 of record JBQCFA010000052.1, on the reverse strand, counting down.
CAATTCCGCCTGCCGGGGGTGGGCAGGGGCGGCGAAAGGTGTTAAGGCCGCCCGCGTGGTCGAGACACTTCGTCGTCTGGACCTTGCCATGTGCGGCCGCCGCTCTGGCCGGACCGCCCGCGCCGCCCTATATCGGGCGCATCACCATGAAACCGCCTGCGCCGCCTTGCGGCGTGTCACGTCACTCGAACGTCAGGATGATTCATTGCAGGTACTCGTACGCGATAACAATGTCGAACAGGCCCTGAGGGTCCTGAAGAAGAAGATGCAGCGCGAGGGCGTGTTCCGCGAGATGCGCGCGCGCCGTTCCTACGAGAAGCCGTCGGAGCGCCGCGCCCGCGAGAAGGCCGAGGCCATCCGCCGTTCGCGCAAGGCCGCCCGCAAGCAGGCGCAGCGCGAAGGGCTGATCCCCGGCCCGAAGAAGAAGCCGCGCAACGTCGCGCCTTCCGCCAACCGCGCCTAGGGCGGAGGTCCTGCCGGGCAGGACCGTTTCAGCGTCCCGACCCGACAGGCGCAGTCCGAACTATTCGTTTTCCATATCGTCGCCTTCGTCGCCGCGGCCCTTGCCGCCGCCCTCGTCGGCGCCGTCGAGCGACTGAACCTCGCGCAGGATCCGGATGACGGTCTGGCCGCAATCGGCGGTCGAATCGTCCTCGGCGCACTTGACGTTGACATGGATGTCGCCGTCGCTGACGCGGATGCGCGCGCCCTTCGACATCATCATCATGTGATGCTTCATCCACGGGCCGTGGCCCGGACCGCGATCAGGACCGCGATCAGGCCCGCGATCGGGTCCGCGCATCGCTTCGGGGCCGGGATGATGCGGCGGTGGCGGTGGCGGGGGCGCGGCTTCCGGTCCGGCCGCGGGCGGGGCCTTGGGCGGCGGCGGCGGCGTATCGGTCTGCGCATAGGCCGCGCTGGCGGCGAAGCTCAGCGCTAGCGCCGTTACGATGAGTGTCTTCTTCATAAGTTTCGGTCCTTTCCGAACCCCCGACAGACGATGGGCCGGCCCATCCTGCCGGCGAGACCTAAATGCCGGCAAGGGCATTTGGATGCCTCGACGATCCATCAATTTTCGCAAAAAGGCTTCCGCGCAACCCTCCGGCCGGCGATGTGGCCGGTCGCGGTCTTTTGAAGGTTGAGTGAGAAATATCGGAAGGGCGCTCGCCCGACGCGGGCCAGTGGTTCCCCCGGCGCCCCGCCGAACCACTGGCCTCTGTCCTGGCCGTCCACCGGCTTTCGCCGGGACGGATCACGTCGGAGACCGCGGTCCGATCTCCTTCGTCTGGAGGCAGCACCCCGTAGGCCGAAGCCCCGTGGCAGCCCGTCCCCGTCGCTCGTCCGCCGCCGTCTCCATTAACCATGATCGTGCCAAAGCCGACGATTCGCGTCCATCGCTTTCGTGCGTCGCCGGCCTTCCTACCGTCACTCTGGAGGACGACTGTTACCGTCTGGCCACATTGTGACCGCCGCGCAACAGGTCGCTTCTTTCGAGCCGGCATTGATCCGGATCATTGCGCGGCGCGCGGCCCGCCCCGCAGGGCGCGAATCCGCGCCGCCTCGCCCGATCCGTCTTGACGCCGTCGGGGCTTTGGCCGACAAGTCGCCGCAGCCGGCGGCGCGAGCGCCGGCCGTTCCGGACAACGTCACGATCCATCGCGCGGAGGCTTTGCTTGAGCATCGGTTCCCTGCTGCAGCTTGCCGCCTCCACCCTGGTCTTCGTGCTCGCCGCTGCCGCCGCCAAAAGCTGGGCGATCCAGCCGAGCCTTGGTCGCATCCTGCTGACGCTGGCGCTCTATTCGCTCGGCAATTTGATCATCATGCGGCTGATCCAGGGCGTCGGCATGGGCGTTGCGCTGTCTCTTTCCGCCGTTGTCCAGCTTGCCGCGGTCAACGTCGTCGCCTTTCTCGTCTTCGGCGAGAAGGTGAACGCGTTCCAGGGCGCTGGCATCGCCCTTGCCATCGTCGCCGTCGCCCTCATAACCTTCGGCCCCTATGCGGGCAGTCGCTGACGGCTAATATTTTCCATTAGAAATGATGCTTGAAACATCACTATAGGGGGTATATACGTGCATCCTGCATTTTCAACGGGCAATGCACCATGATCACGGCAGCGCAGATGCGTGCCGCGCGGGCGCTGAGCGGGATGGACCAGAAGACGCTCGCCGAACGCGCCGGCGTTTCGCTGCCGACCGTGCAGCGCATGGAGGCCTCCGAAGGGGTCGTGCGCGGCGTGGTCGACACGCTGGTGAAGGTGATCCAGGCGCTCGAGGATGCCGGCGTCGTGCTCATCGGCGACAACCAGGTGAGCGATGCCGGCGGAAGAGGCGTCAGGCTGAAGTCGCTGCCGGAGCCTTCTGCCCGCTGAAAGCGCCGCCGGCGCCCGCCTGCCGGCGATCGGGATCGCTTTTCGACGCGGCGGGCCGCGCCGTCTGGATGGCAACATGGACGCCGCCGCAAGCACGCCTGTGCGCGAGCCGGGTTTCCGCGAACTCTACACCCCCAAGCTGATGACGGTCCTGCGCGAGGGATATCGGCCTGCCGATTTCCGCGCCGATGCGATCGCAGGGCTGACCGTTGCGATCGTCGCGCTGCCGCTTTCGATGGCGATCGCCATCGCCTCGCACGTGACACCCGAGCGCGGGCTCTTCACGGCGATCGTCGGCAGCCTCGTCGTCTCGCTTTTCGGCGGCAGCCGCTTCCAGGTCGGCGGCCCGGCCGGCGCCTTCATCGTGCTGGTCGCCTCGACCGTCGACCGCCACGGGCTCGACGGCCTGTTCCTGGCGACGATGATGGCGGGCGTGATGCTTGCCGCCGCCGGCTTCCTGCGCCTCGGCACCTATGTGAAATTCATTCCCTATCCGGTCACTGTCGGCTTCACCGCCGGCATCGCGCTCATCATTTTCTCCAGCCAGATCCACGATCTGCTCGGCCTGACGCTGTCGGGCAAGGAACCGGCCGAGATCCTGCCCAAGCTGGTCGCGCTTGCCGGCGCGGCGGGCACGATCAATCCGGCCGCGGTCCTGGTGACGGCGCTGACCGTCGGCATGATCGTCGCGCTGAAAAAACTGCGGCCGACATGGCCGGCCTTCCTGATCGCCGTTGCCGTGGCGTCGCTGGCGGTTGCCGCGTTCTCCCTCCCGGTCGAGACGATCGGCACCCGTTTTGGCGGCATTCCGCGCAGCCTGCCCGCGCCCTCGCTTCCGGCCTTCAGCCTGGACCGCATGCTGGGCCTGCTGCCCGACGCCGCCTCCTTCGCGCTACTCGGAGCCATCGAATCGCTGCTGTCGGCGGTCGTCGCCGACGGCATGACGGGGCGGCGGCACCGTTCAAACTGCGAACTCGTGGCGCAGGGGATCGCCAATTTGTTCTCGCCGATTTTCGGCGGTATCTGCGTCACCGGCCTGATCGCGCGGACCGCGACCAACATAAGGGCTGGAGCGCGCAGCCCGGTTTCCGGCATCATGCACGCCGTCTTCGTGCTTCTTTTCATGGCGGTCGCCGCGCCGCTCGCCTCCTACATACCGCTGGCCGGCCTCGCCGGCGTGCTCGCCATGGTGGCGTGGAACATGGTCGAGAAGCCGGCCGTCGCCGCGCTTTTCCGCTCCTCGCGTGGCGACGCGCTGGTCCTGCTGGTGACCTTCGCGCTGGTCGTGTTCCGCGACCTGACGACCGGCATCGTCGTCGGCTTCGCGCTCGGCGCGCTTCTCTTCATCAACCGCATGTCCCGCGCTGTCGCCGTCGAGGCGCATGCACCGCCCGTCGAGGAGGATAGGCCGGACTCCGCGACTGGCGGCCGCCTCCGCTACGATGCCTCCGCGGCGAGCGATCCCGACACCGTCGTCTATCGCATCTCGGGCGCCTTCTTCTTCGGCGCCGCGGCGACCGTCGCCTCGGTCCTCGACCGCATCGCCGACCAGCGCCGAAATTTCGTGCTCGACTGCTCGAACGTGCCGTTCCTCGATTCCACGGCGGCCAACGTCATCGAGGGCGCCGTGCGCAAGGCCGCCCGCGCCGGTGTGCGCTTCTACGTCGCCGGCGCCTCGCCTCCCGTGCGCCGGATGCTCTTGAGCCATGGCGTGCGCCAGCCGCACGCCCGCTATGGCTCCAGCGTCGAAAGCGTGCTGGAACATCTCCGCCGCAAAAGGGCCGAGCCCGTCGCCCCGGCTTGAAGCCGTTCACGCTGAGCCGGCGCCCACCATCTTCCGGATGGCGCTCGCGGTCCGCGCCACGCCTTCCGCGATGCGGTCGGCCGCGATCGACGAATAGGCCATGCGGAAGAAGCGGCAGGACCCGTCATCGGTGGGAAAGAAGGGCGAGCCGGACTCGATCAGCACGCCGTCGGCCCTGAGTTCGTTGGTCAGCCGGTCTGCGTCGAGCCCATCCGGCCCCTCGATCCAGAAGCAGGTACCGCCGAAGGCCGAAGACCCCGCCACCTTCAGCCCTTCGCGGCGCAGCGCCGTCGCCATCACCTCGTGCCGCTTCTCGTATTCGCCGCGCATGCGGCGGATGACGCTGTCATAGTGCCCGAGCGCCAGGAAATAGGCGGCCGTGCGCTGCAGATGGCCGGGCGGATGCCTGAGCATCAGGGCGCGCAACGCGCGCGCCTCGCGGATCACCGGTTCCGGCGCCATCAGATAGCCGAGGCGCAGGCCCGGGAAGAGCGATTTCGAGAACGAGCCGACATAGAAGACGCGGCCGCGCCGGTCGAGCGACTTCAGCGCCGGGGCCGGCGGCGCCAGGAAGCTCATCTCGAACTCGTAATCGTCCTCGACGATGACGAAATCGCGCTCCTCCGCCATGTCGAGGAGCTTCAGCCGTCGTTCCATCGGCATGCGCGCCGCCGTCGGCGCCTGGTGGCTCGGCGTGACGAAGACGGCGTCGAGTTTTTGCGGAAGGAGATCGGGCGGCAGGCCGGCGCCGTCGACGTCGATCGGCGTGACGGTCGCCCCGCTGAGCTTGAGGGAGGCATAGATGTCGGGATGGCCGGGACTTTCGCAGACGGCGTGCGAGCCGCGTCCGAGCAGCAATTGCGCCGCGATCCAGATGGCGTTCTGCGCGCCGAGCGTCACCAGGATCTCCTCCGGCCGGGCGCGGATGCCGCGCCGCGGCAGGGTGCGCGAACAGATGTAGCTGACGAGCTGCATATCGTCGGCGGCGGCGAAATCGCCGGCCATGTATTCGAAATCGTTGCGGCCGAGCGCACGCCGCGAGCAGTCGCGCCATGCGCCGAGATCGAACAGCGTTGTATCCATTTGCCCGTAGAGGAAGGGAAAGGGGTAACGCCGCCAGTCGAGCGGCTTGCGGATTGCCTTGGCGATCTGGAAGCGCGGCTTGAGTTTCGTGCTCCAGTCGATGGCTTCTGCGCCGTTCGCCGCCTCGCTGGCTCTGAGGCGCGCCACCGGCGCGCTGTCGGACACCGAATAGGCGCTGCGCGCCTCCGCCTCGATGTAGCCCTCGGCGGCAAGCTCCTGGTAGGCGAGCGTCACGGTGATGCGCGAGATGTTGAGGTAGGAGGCCAGCCGGCGCGTCGAGGGCAGCCGGGTGCCCGGCAGGACGCGACCCGACAGGATGCCGGAAACCAGTGTCTCGCGAAGCTGCGCCTGCAGGCCGACGGGGCGCTGCCTGTCCAGGAAGAAGATGCCTTCGGAAATGGCGGGGATCGTCACAATAATCGCCTGGTGCCAGCTGGACTTAATCAGTTTCCCATCTGGATATACGGAATTTTATTCCGCCGGCCAATATCGGCTTTGAAACAAACAAGACTGGCGACCAAGCCGGCGAACGGCAATCATGCCCGGGGAATGACGGGGCCGCAGGCCCTAAAACAAAGAGGAGAACTCCATGAATTTCCTTACACGGACGAAGGCGGTCGTGGCGGCCGCGACATTTGCGGTCGCGCTCGCCACCGGCGGCGCCTCGGCCGAGACCAAGATCGTCGTCGGCTACCAGCAGATCGTCGGACCCTTCGTCAGCGCCATCGCCGACGGCAGCTTCGACAAGGCCGTGGCCGCGGACGGCTACAAGATCGACTGGCGCCAATTCGCATCGGCCGGCGATATCTCGGTGGCGCTGGCCTCCGGCAACGTCGCGGTCGGCGTCATCGGATCGACCGGCGCAACCGCCGCAGTGACCCGCGGCGTCGACGCCCAGCTCTTCTGGATCCTCGACAATATCGGCAAGTCGGAAGCGCTGATCGCGCGCAACGGCTCCGGCATCGAGAAGCCCGAGGATCTCAAGGGCAAGAAGGTCGCCGTGCCTTTCGTCTCGACCTCGCACTTTCACCTGCTTGTGGCGCTCGAGAAGGTCTGGAAGATCAACCCGCGCGACGTCACCATCCTCAACATGACGCCGCCGCAGATCGTGGCCGCGTGGGAGCGTGGCGACATCGACGCGGCCTATGTCTGGCCGCCGGCGCTCTCCAAGATCGAGAAGACCGGCAAGGAGATCATCAATTCGGGCGAGGTCGGCAAGGCGAGCTTTCCTACCTTCGACGCCATCATGGTCGGCACGTCCTTCGCCAAGGACAATCCGAAATTCATGGCCGACTTCACCAAGGTGCTGGCCAAGTCCTATGCCGACTTCAAGGCGAACGGCGCCAACTGGACGGTTGACTCCCCCGAGGTCAAGGGCATCGTCAAGATGATCGGCGGCACCCCGCAGGACATCATCGACGCCTCCAAGCTGCTCGAATACCCGACGGTTGAGGAGCAGGCGTCGAAGACCTGGCTCGGCGGCGGCGCCGATGGCGGGGCCGTGCGCGCCTTCGCCGCCAGCGCCGACTTCCTCAAGTCGCAAAAGCAGATCGACACCGTTCTCAAGGACTATACGCCTTATGTGAACGCGTCCTTCGCCGAAGCAGCCGCGAAATAGGCCGGTCTCCGTCACGCCGCCGGCCCTGGCCGGCGGCGGCAGAAATCCCCTCGCAAGCGGCGAAAGGTGGTTCAAGATGACGGCGCAGATGGAAAGACTGAACATCGACAACGTCAGCCTGACCTATCCGGGCTTGCGTTCCGACCAGGCCGTCGTCGCGCTCAAGGGCGTGAACCTGGCGATCGAGAGCGGCGAATTCGTCGTCGCGCTCGGCGCGTCCGGATGCGGCAAGACCACGCTTCTCAACCTGCTCGCCGGCTTCCTGTCGCCGAGCGAGGGCGAGATCACGCTGGGCGGCAAGCGCATCCGCGGCCCGGGCGCGGACCGCGGTGTCGTCTTCCAGAAGCACGCGCTTCTGCCCTGGCTGAACGTGATGGACAACACCGAGTTCGGGCTCAAGCTGCAGCACGTGCCGAAGGCGGAACGGCAGGAGCGCGCGACGCGCAACCTGGCGCTGGTCGGGCTGCAGGACTTCCACAAGCACATGATCTACCATCTCTCCGGCGGGATGCAGCAGCGCGTCGGCATTGCCCGTGCGCTTACCTGCGACCCGGCCATGCTGTTGATGGACGAGCCGATGGCGGCGCTCGACGCGCTGACCCGAGAGAACATCCAGGAACTGCTCCTGAAAGTATGGGAGCACACCCACAAGATGTTCTTCTTCATCACCCACAGCGTCGAGGAGGCGCTGTTCCTCGGCTCGCGGCTGATCGTCATGTCGCCGCGGCCCGGCCGCATCACCCACACCTACGAACTCGACTTCAACAAGCGCTTCCTCAGGGACGGCAACGCCCGCGCCATCAAGTCCAGCCCCGATTTCATTGAAATGCGCGAGATCATCCTGGGCATCATCTACGGCGACGAAATGGGCGCCGGGGAGACGAAGGAGGCGGTCCATGCTTAGCTTCATGCCCCGGGCCAAGGCGGCGCGCGCGGGCAAGGTCTACGGCGCGCCGGGCGACGGCTATTCCGGTCATATCAGCCTCGTCACCGCGCTGGTCCTGATCGGCGCGTGGTTCCTTGTGACGGAGGCGGGCTGGGTGAAGCCGCTCTTCCTGCCCTCGCCGATCGCCGTCTACAACAAGTTCATCCTCGCCTCGACCGACGGCGTCGCCAATTCGACGCTCTGGGAGCACACCCAGGCCAGCCTGACGCGCGTCTTCGGCGCCTTCTTCCTGGCCTGCGTCACGGCGATCCCGGTCGGCATCTGGATGGGCGTGTCGCGGGTGGGGCGCGGCCTCTTCGATCCGATCATCGAGTTCTACCGGCCGCTGCCACCGCTCGCCTACCTGCCGCTGGTCATCATCTGGCTCGGCATCGGCGAGTTCCCGAAGATATTCCTGATCTACCTGGCGATCTTCGCGCCGATGGCCATCGCCGCCCGCGCCGGCGTCAAGTCGGTGTCGATCGAGCAGATCCACG
>JBQCFA010000051.1:0-7531 GCA_051959695.1 Rhizobiaceae bacterium | reverse complement strand
GGTGAAGAAGCCGCCGCCCGAGATCGGCGGCAACTGCGCCGGATCGCCCAGTACCAGCACCGGCGTGCCGAAGGACAGGAGGTCGCGGCCCAGGGTCTCGTCGACCATCGAACATTCGTCGATGATGACCAGCTTGGCGCGTGCGATCGCGCTTTGCCGATTGAGCGAGAATGTAGGCGACATGGAGGTCTTGCCGGTGACCTCGTCCTCGACGGCCTCTTCCCCGCGCGGACGATAGATCAGCGAATGGATCGTGCGCGCGTTGGCCGCGCCCCTCGAACGCAGTACCTGCGCCGCTTTGCCTGTAAAGGCGGCGAACTGCACCTGTCCCTCGACATGCTCGGCGAAATAGCGCGCCAGGGTCGTCTTGCCGGTGCCGGCATAGCCGAAGAGCCGGAAAATCTGCGGCCGTCCCGCCTTCAGCCAGCGGCTGACCGCCTTCAGCGCGTCATCCTGTTGCGGAGAGAATTCCATCCTGCCGTCAGACCGGATTCGGCGGCGGAGAGCAAGCCACAGTGTTCGGGTAGCCGACGTGCATGGTCATTGGCTTCTCCTGTGTGCCGGGGTTTGCTAGCACCCACCCAAAAAGAACACAAGGAGAACACAATGCGGCCCGCTACGATTGAGCCCAGACCGTAAGCAAGGCGCGACACCGAAACGCGACCTGCGGTCTGATCATCACGCCGATCTCGGTTCAACCGGGCGGCATTTTCTCGAATGCTTGCAGGGCGGAATCCATCTTGTCCCAGTCCAGGCCCCGAGAGGCATAGGTCACCACCGCCGGATGGAAACGGCTTGGATCGTCAAGACTTGCGGCATGGATCGCTATTAGCTCCGGCATGGCGACGAACGTCAAATAGACCGGCGTTCCGCAAACCGGACAGAAGGAATGGATTTTCTTGTTCCCACTGTCCCCCGCGACGCGCCACTCCGTCGCCGCGCCGGTGACCTTCACGTCCGCCCGCGATGGGAACGTCAGATAGGACCCGTGACCGGTGCCGCTTCTTATCTGGCAATCGCGGCATTGGCAGTGGTTTTGGAAAATGGGTTGTGCCTTCGCTTCGTACCGGATCGCACCGCACGCGCATCCGCCGGTGTAGGAAGTGCTCATCTGCTCGGCTCCCTGTTGAAGTACAAGACAGACTTATCCCCTGATGGCGGAGCAACGGGAGTTACAAACCTGACGGGATTCCGAGTGTGTCGCCGATCGTCACGTTATGAGGGAAAATCTTCGGATGGGTTCCGCGCCTCACTCAGCGGCGGGCCGAAGCTCTTGGCGGTCCGGTTGTGCCTCCTCAACGGAGGAACCGGAAGAGGTATCGACACCGTCCTTCGGCTTCTTGCGCCCGAACGAGAGCAGCCACTGAGACAGCCATTCCATGTAGAGATAGATGACCGGCGTGATGAAGAGCGTCAACGCCTGCGACACCACGAGGCCTCCAACCACCGCCACGCCGAGCGGCTGGCGCAGTTCGGCGCTTGCGCCGGTGCCGAGCGCGATCGGGATCGTGCCCATCAGTGCGGCGAGCGTGGTCATCATGATTGGCCGGAAACGCATCATGCAGGCGTCGTGGATAGCCTGGCGCGGCCGCCGCCCCTCCCGCCTCAGCACCAGAGCCACATCGATCATCATGATGCCGTTCTTCTTGACGATGCCGATCAGCATCAGGATGCCGATCACGGCGATCACCGAAAGATCCATGCCGGCGAATTTCAGCGCGATCAGCGCGCCGAGCACCGCCGCCGGCAGGCCGGTGAGGATGGTAAGGGGATGGATGAAGCTCTCGTAGAGCATACCGAGAACGATATAGATCGTCAGAATGGCGCCCGCGATCAGGAAGCCCTGGTTTGCGAGTGAATCCTGGAACGTCTTGGCGGTGCCGGAAAACGTCGTGGAGACGGTCTTCGGCATGTCGATCTTTTCCTTGAGCGCATTGATGTGCTGGACGCTGTCGCCCAGCGCCACGCCCTTCGGCAGGTTGTAGGAGATCGTTACCGCCGGAAGCTGGCCGAGCTGGTTGACCGTAAGCTGCCCCGCCGTGCGTTCGACATGCGCGAAGGCGCCGATCGGGACAAGGCTGCCGCTCGCCGTGCGCACCTGGATGGCCAGCATCCGCTCCGGCGACCAGTTGATGCGCGGATCGAGCTCAATGATCACCGCATAGCTGTCGGCCGAGCCGTAGATGGTAGACACTTGCTCCGTGCCGAAACCGCCGTAAAGGCTGGACCGCAGCGTATCGGTGTCGACGCCAAGGGACGCCGCCTTGTCCCGGTCGACCACGAGCGTGGCCTGCAGCGCGTTGTTCTGCAGATCGGTCGTCACGTCCGTGAACGCCGCGTGATCCTGCTGCATGGCGTCGGCGAGCTTTTCGGCCCATTGGTTGGTCTGGCCCTGATCGAGCGCCTGCACCACGAGCTGGTACGCGCTCTTGGACGACCGCGCCCCGATGCGCAAATTCTGTACCGGCTGCATGTAAGCGCTGATGCCCGGGACGTCGGCGAGCTGCCGTCTCAGAGTGGAGAGGACGTCCTCCAGGGCCGGCCGCTGGTCTTTCGACTTGAGCTCGACGAACATGCGGCCCTGATTGAGCGCGCTCGCACCGACGCTGCCGCCGACCGACCAGGCGACATGCGCCACATAGGGCGAATGCTGGAAGACCTCCGCGACTTTTCTCTGCAGCTTGACCATCGCATCGAAGGAAATGTCCTGCCTCGCCTCGGTGGTCACAGAAAGCTGGCCGATGTCCTCTTCGGGGAAGAAGCCCTTCGGCGATGTCTGCAGCAGCCACACCGACAGGGCTACTGTCCCCAGGAATACCAGGAAGACCACGACATGGAATTTCAGGCAAAGCGTCAGCAACCAGTCGTAGCTGCGCACGAAGAAATTGTGCCTGGCCGGCCCGCCGTCTGCTTCGGGCTTTTCATGCTTGGGAAGCTTGAGCAGGCGCGAGCACAGCATCGGAGTCAGCGTCAGGGACACGAACATCGACGCCAGGATCGACACCGTCACCACCACCGCGAACTCGTTGAAGATGCGGCCGATCACGCCGCCCATCAGGAGGACTGGAATGAAGACGGCCACCAGCGAGATCGATATCGATATGATGGTGAAGCCGATCTCGCGAGCGCCCTTCAGCGACGCTTCGAAAGCCGAGAGCCCGTCCTCCTCCATATGACGGAAGATGTTTTCCAGCATGACGATGGCGTCGTCGACGACCAGGCCGACCGCCAGCGTCAGGCCCATCAGCGAGATGTTGTCGATGGAGAAATGGAACAGATACATGGCGCCGAGCGTGGCGATCAGGGAGATCGGCACGGCTACCGCCGGGATGATCGTCGCGGTGACCCGGCGCAGGAAGACGAAGATCACCAGCACGACGAGCGCGATGGTCAGCATCAGCGTGAACTGCACGTCGTCCACGGCATGGCGGATCGAGGTCGATCGATCGTTGAGAAGCTTGATGCTGGCGGCGGCCGGCATCTGATCCTCGAAGGAAGGCAGCATCGCCTTCACCTTGTCGACCACTTCCACAGTGTTGGCGTCGGGCTGGCGCTGGACGGCGAGCAGGACCGAGTGGGTGCCGTCGTACCAGCTTCCGGTCGTCGAGGTCTCCACCGAATCGATGACGCGGGTCACCTCGCCGAGCCGCACCGGACGGCCGTTCTTGGTGGCGATGATCAGGTTGGAAAAGCCGGCTGCGTCGGTGAGCTGGGTATTGGACGTGATGGTGAGCTGCTGGCGGTCGTTGGAGAGTGTGCCGAGCGGCGTGTTGCTGTTGGCCGAGGCGATCGCCGCCTGCAGCTGGTCGATCGAGATGCCGCGCGCCGCAAGCGCTGTCGGGTCGATCTGGATACGGACGGCGTATTTCTGCTGGCCGAAGATCAGCACCTGCGCCACCCCGTCGATGGTGGAGAGCGAGGGCGAGATGACGTTTTCCGCGAAAGCGTCGAGATCCGTCATCGGAATCGTGTCGCTGACCAGCGCCAGGATGAGGATGGGCGCGTCGGCGGGGTTGACCTTCCGATAGCTGGGCGGATCAGTCATCTCGGGCGGCAGGCGCCTGAGCGTTCGGGCGATTGCTGATTGTACGTCGGCGGCAGCCGCGTCGATGTCCCGGTCTAGATCGAACTGGATGGCGATCGAGGTCGAGCCGAGCGAATTGGTCGTGGCGATGGAATCGATGCCGGCGATGGTCGAGAACTGCTTGATCAGCGGCGTCGCCACCGAAGTCGCCATGGTCTGCGGCGAGGCGCCCGGCAGGCTCGCCGAGACGTTGATGACCGGAAACTCCGCCTGCGGCAATGCCGCCACCGGAAGGAACTTATAAGCGAAGATGCCGCCAAGGATCAGGGCGAACGACATCAGCAGGGTGGCGACAGGCCTTCGAATGCAGAATTCGGAGATCATTTGGCGTCAGCGTCTCCGGATACGTTCTCCGCGACCTTGCGCGAGGCGCCGTCCGCCTTCTTCGCCGGCGCGTCGCGCACCAGCGTGCCCTGCTTCAGCCGGGTCTGGCCGTCGGTCACCACGCGCTCGCCGCTTTTCACGCCCTTGCTCACAGCACTGTTGTCGCCGCGCACGAGCGCTATCGCGACCGGCCGCTGCTCCACCTTGTCGCCTGGTCCGACGACATAGACGAAGGAGCCGTTCTGGCCGGGCTGCACCGCAACGGTCGGGATCGAGACCATGTTCGGCATCACGCCGGCGTCGAGCGCGACGTCGACGAACATGCCCGGCCAAAGTGTCAGATCCTTGTTCGGCATGCTGGCCTTGACCTGCACGGTTCCAGAAGCCTGGTCGACGGTGGAATCGACGAATTCGAGCTGGCCGGTAGCAAGCGGCGTCTTGTCGCCGTCCCGGTAGAGCCTGACAGGCGCCGGGGTCTCCGCGACGAGCGCTTTCCTGAGCAGCGGCAAGTCCGTCTCCGGAAGACTGAACGTAACTTCCAGCGGATCCATTTGCGTGATCGTGACCAGGGGGGAAGAATTGCTGCTGCCGTTGCCGGTGCTGCCGAGATTGCCCTTGGTGATCTTGATCGCGCCGAGCCGTCCCGTGATCGGCGCGGTGATGGTGGCGTACCCCAGTTGGACCTTATCGGCGTCTATCGTCGCCTCATCCGCGTTGACCGTCGCCGCCGCTGACTTCGCCGCGGCGTCAGCCTGATCGAACGCCTGTTGGGTGCCGGCGCGGCTCTGTACAAGGCTCTTGGCGCGTGAGAGATCGGCCTGTGCGGAGACCACCATCGCCTGGTCCTTGGCGAGTGTCGCCTGGTCCTTGGCCAGTTGCGCCTTGAGCGCACGGTCGTCCAGCGTGAACAGCAAGTCGCCCGCCTTCACCAGCTGCCCATCTTTCACATGGACTTCGACCACCTGGCTGGAGATGCGCGCGCTGACATCGACCACCGCCGGCGACGAGACGAAACCGATGGCGTAGCGGCGTATCGGGAAATCCGCGGTGGTAGCAACGGCGGTCACGACGGCAACGCCGCGCGGCGTCGATCCCTTGCCGTTCGATGTCTTTGCCGAAGCGTCCGCCTCTTTCTCGATGCTCGCGGTGACGGTGGACAGTCGCGTATGTACGGTCTGTTCGAGCGGAGCCACGAACTGGGGCGCGTAGTACCAGATCGCGGCCAGGCCGAAGACGATGATAAGGGCGATTACGATTACGGCACGGCGCATGACCGGAAAACCCTGAGGATGGGCCAAGGCCTTGGCGGCCCTCGGCTGAACTTGTCGAGGCGAGACACGCAACCTGCATCCCTTCCGCGGCGCGCCTTGTCTCAAGATAGAAGTTTTTTCTGCCTGAAAAGTGAAAAATGCTTGCATTACGGATATTTAATGCAACGCGAGACGGGTGCCCCGCTTCCCGGTGAGGGCCGCCTCACTGGACCCGCCAAGGCTGAGCCGTCCCGCCTCTCTCCTGCAGACATCCGGCGCCGCTTAGATTCCCGGGCGGACTATATCTCGATATGCCAATATGGTTGCAGCCGTTTCCTCACCTTCCGCTATAGTCAGCGACCGCTGCCGTCGCGCCCCTGGAGCGGCGGCGAGCTTCCATTCCTTGAGTTGAAAAAGAGCCGGGAACCGATATTGTGCGCTGGAGTTCCGCCGATCTGGCGACGGCGGCCGGCGCCACTGCGTTCCCGGCCGTTTTTGTTTGGAGGTAGCATGTCCGCACTTGCCCGCAGCGAGGCCAACAGCCTCACCAGGGAGCTGATTGACCACGCGGTGTCGAGCATCGGCGCCTCCGACCGTTTCTCCCTGCCATTCCCGCATATTTTTTTCCGCGACTTCTTCCCGAAGGAATTTTACGCGGAGATGCTGCGATCGATCCCGACGGAGGGGTTTGACCAGTTGAACAAGGAAGGCACCCGCAAAGCCGTCCGGCTCTACGGCGGCAACATCGACAAGGTTGACGCCGGGCTGCGGGACCTGTGGCAGGCGGTGTCGGCCATGCTGACGTCGCGCGAAGTGGAGGAAGCCATCCGGCGCCAGCTGCACGAGGGCCTCGAAATCCGCGCCAAAGGCGACAAGGTCGCCAATGCCGAAGCGCTGAAGCTGGTCGCCCAGCCGGTGCTCTATCGCGACACGGACGGCTACCAGATCAAGCCGCATCCCGATGGCAGCAAGAAGGTCGTCACTATGCAGCTCTACTGCCCCGCCGACGAGAGCCAGCGCGACCTGGGGACCACGCTCTACAGGGCATCGCTCAAGGGGCTTATCAATGTCGGCTCATACGGGCTGGAGCCGGTGAAGACCCTGCCTTTCCTGCCGAATGTCGGCTACGCCTTCGTCGTGCTCAAGGCCTATCACTCTCTTCTGAAGATGAGCTGGCACGGTCGGCCGAAGGTGCATACGGCCAGCGACCATCCGCGCATCACGCTGCTCAACACATTCTATGTAAAGGAAGGCGTCGGCTTCTGACCGGCGGGCAGACCGTCGCCTCGTCGCCCGAGGACGATCGTCAGCGCAGCATCGGGAAAATTGTCAGGACGAGCAGGACTCCCATCCCGATATTGAACCATTTCAGCCGCACGGGGTCCGCAAGGAAGGTGCGCAACGCCATCCCGAAGCCTGCCCATACGGAATTGCTGGGCAGGCAGATCAGCGCGAACACGACCGCGATGACGCCCATGGAAAGGAACGGCCGCTCTGCGTCGCCGTAGACCGCCATGGCGGTCAGCGCCAGCACCCAGGCCTTGGGATTGACCCACTGGAACGCCGCCGCTTCCAGAAACGACATCGGCCGCGCCCTGCCTTCGCCCTTGGCCGAGAGCGATCGCGACATGGCGATCTTCCAGGCGAGGTAGACGAGATAGGCGCCCCCGGCGATCTTGAGCGCCACATGTAGTGACGGGTAGGCGCTGAGCACCGCGCCCAATCCGAGACCGACCGCGAGCTGCAGGACAAGGAAGCCGATGCTGATGCCGAGCATGTGCGGCACGGTGCGGCGCAACCCGAAATTCACTCCCGACGCCAGCACCATGAAATTGTTGGGGCCCGGCGTGACCGACGTCACGACCGCGAACAG
>JBQCFA010000050.1:0-12715 GCA_051959695.1 Rhizobiaceae bacterium | reverse complement strand
GATCTCGCCGGTACACGGCCGGTCGATTTCCGCGTGCCTCCGGGCATGAAGCTTATTCCGATCGACCGCAAGACCGGCATGCGCGCCGAGGGCGGTGGCCCCGACGTGATTATCGAGGCCTTCAAACCCGGCACCGGACCCGCCGACACCTATTCCGTGATCGGCATGGGCGACCAGATGGACATCGGGGCGCCGCGTGTGTTGTCGCCGGAGGCCAATCAGGCGGTGACTACCGGAAGCGGCGGTCTTTACTGACGGCGAACCGCTGCTTCGGCCGCTGCTTTACAGCCGCGGTTCGTCTCCCTATGTTCCGCGCCGATTCAACGTCTCGATAAATGGAAAGAGCGGGCCGATGCGCGCCGAAACGGAAAGCCTCGTCGACGAAATCAAGCAGGCGATAAGCCTGCTGAGGAGGCATCTTTGACTGGGATCAGGCTGTAAAGCGGCTCGACTATCTCAACAACCGCGCCGAGGACGGCGCCCTCTGGAACGACCCGCAGGAAGCGCAGAAGCTGATGCGCGAGCGCCAGTCCCTCGAAGACGGCATCAAGGCCGTGCGCGGCCTGTCGCAGGCGCTGGACGACAATGTCGGCCTGATCGAGCTCGGCGAGGAGGAAGGCGACAAGAGCGTCGTCGACGAGGCCGAGGCGGCCATCCGCGCGCTTTCCGGAGAGGTGAAGGCGCGCCAGATCGAGACCATGCTCTCGGGCGAGGCGGATTCCAACGACACCTACCTGGAAATCCATGCAGGCGCCGGGGGCACCGAGAGCCAGGACTGGGCCTCCATGCTTCTGCGGATGTACACGCGCTGGGCCGAGCGCCGCGGCTTCAAGGTCGAGGTGCTGGAAATCCACGACGGCGAGGAAGCCGGCATCAAGTCGGCCACGATACTGGTCAAGGGACACTCCGCCTATGGCTGGCTGAAGACTGAATCCGGGGTGCACCGGCTGGTGCGTATCTCGCCCTACGATTCCAACGCCCGTCGCCATACCTCCTTCGCCAGCGTCTGGGTCTATCCCGTCGTAGACGATACGATCGAGATCAATATCCCGGAATCGGAAGTCCGCATCGACACCTACCGTTCATCCGGCGCTGGCGGGCAGCATGTCAACACGACCGACTCGGCCGTGCGCATCACCCATATCCCGACCGGTATCGCGGTCGCCTGCCAGGCGGAACGTTCGCAGCACAAGAATCGCGCGACGGCATGGGAGATGCTGCGATCGCGGCTCTACGAGGAGGAACTGAAGCGGCGCGAGGAGGCGGCCAACGCCACCGAAGCCTCCAAGACCGATATCGGCTGGGGGCACCAGATACGCTCCTATGTGCTGCAGCCCTACCAGTTGGTGAAGGATCTGCGCACCGGCACGGAGAACACCAGCCCGTCGGACGTGCTCGACGGCGACCTCGACGGCTTCATGAAGGCGTCGCTCGCCCAGCGGATCGAGGGCGGCACGGGGCAGGCGGTCGAGGATATCGAGTAGTGCGCCCGGCGCGGGCGTACGGACAAGCCACGCCGCAAGACGGGCAACGCTGATGGACAAAACGGGGACCGGCGCGGCGCTGAAGCCTTAAGCAGCCCGGCATCCGCGTTTTCTTCTCGCTGTTTTCTCCACGCCCTTCCCGTTGCGACTAAACTTTCCCCATCTCCCTCGCGGGAACGCGGGTCATGAACCGGATGAACGTGGAGGGGACGGCGCCGGGTCGGTGGCGTTACGGTCACGCCGCTGGGCGATGAGCCCCCAGGCCCGGGCCTCGACCGTTGCCGGGGGCGAGAATGTCCCTCGCGCGGTGAGGCAAGAACGCTGGCGGGGCGCGGGTAGCCGCGCCACCTATAAGATTCGAGAGGCACGGCTCCGCGCCCCGCTTCCCGGTTTCCTGACAATGGCCAGACGGCACGACAGCCGGGCGTGGCGAGGATGGAGCATGCGGCGAGACGGACGGAGGGACTGGCGGGGCGGGAGGGACGCGGGAGAACGGAGCCGCACCGACCGCCTTGGGGCGGGGGCAGCCTCAGGACCGCTTCTTCGGCGTACCATACATCCATTTGACGATGAGCATCGCCGGGAGCACCCACAGCAAGCCCGAGAACAGGAAATAGGCGAAATGGACGAGGCCGCCCGACTGGGAGAGCCTTGCTTCGGCTACCACCGTCGCGGCGATCGCATAGACGATCACCAGTACCACGATCAGGATCGAGCCGATCAGTCTCTTGAGCCGTGCGGGCATGGGCGCTCCTTCGGCGTTCTCATAGGCCGTGCATGGCGATGGCGCAACGGAGCGGTTTCATGCGCGCGACGGCATGTCGCGTCCGTGGTTCTCCGTTTTGACCCCGCGTGATGATATGCCACCGGCAATCCTGGCGTTCCGGGCCTCGCAGAACATGACAGCAGCATCCGTCGACATGACTAGCACCGCCACGCGCCGCGCGGCCGGCAGGATCGCCTGCAACCGGGCCCTCGTGCGGAGCTGGCTCTATGTCGTCGCGGTCGTGTTGTTTGGGCTGTTCCTTGTCGGCGGCGCGACCCGGCTGACGAATTCCGGCCTCTCGATCACCGAGTGGCAGCCGATCCACGGCGTGATCCCGCCGCTCAACGACCAGGAATGGCAGGAGGAATTCGCCAGATACAAGCAGATTCCCGAATACAAGGTCCTGAACCACGACATGGACCTCGCCGGCTTCAAGCGCATCTTCTGGTGGGAGTGGACGCACCGGCTGATCGCGCGCAGCGTCGGATTCATCTTCGCCGTGCCGCTGATCATTCTCTGGGCGGGCGGTTGCATCGAGCGCAAGCTGAAGCCGAAGCTGGTCGGCATACTGGCGCTGGGCGGGCTGCAGGGAGCCATCGGCTGGTGGATGGTGGCATCGGGTCTCGTCGTGCGCACCGATGTCAGCCAGTACCGACTAGCGATCCATCTCACCACCGCCTGCCTGATATTCATCGCGACGCTGGCCGTCGCGCGCGGCCTCGCGCCTCACAGCGAGAAGCCCGCCGGGCGGCCGGTGCAGCTGTTCGCCGGCTGGATGGTGGCGCTGGTTCTATTCCAGATCTATCTCGGCGCGCTGGTTGCCGGGACGGATGCCGGCTTCTCTTACAATACGTGGCCTCTCATGGACGGCAGGATCGTGCCGGACGGTCTTTTCGTCCTCGAACCGGCGTGGCGCAATTTCTTCGAGAACCCGAAAGCGGTGCAGTTCGTGCATCGCTGCGGCGCCTATCTCGTGTGGATCGTTGCGTTCGCGCAGATGGTCTTCGCATTCCGCCGCGCGCCGGGGACGACCCATGCCCGTCGCACCGTCATCTTCTTCCTGCTGGTGACGCTGCAGGCGGCGATCGGCATCACGACGCTGTTGATGCAGGTGCCGATCGACCTCGGACTGGCGCATCAGGCAATGGCGCTCGTCGTGCTCGCCTTCGCCACCGCGCATTGGCGCGGCACCAAGGGGGCCTATCCGGTGGAAAGCGAACGGGCGCCGGCCTGACCAGGCCGGCTGCGTCAATGCCGGGTGTTGCCGAGCATCAAATCCATGTTCTGCACGGCTGCCCCCGAGGCGCCCTTGCCGAGATTGTCGAGCAAGGCGACGAGGTTGACCTGTCCCTGGCCGGGCGTGCCGAAGACGTACAGCCGCATGCGGTCGCTGCCGTTGAGTTCGGTCGGGTCGAGGCGCGGCAGTTTTGCGCTTGTCTCAAGCGGCACGACTTCCACGACGTCCTGCCCGGCATAGTGCGCGGCGAGGATGCCATGCACGTCTTCCATCGACGGATTGCCCTGCAGGTCGGCGAGGTAGAGCGGCACCTGCACGATCATGCCCTGGGCGAAGCGGCCGACGCTGGGCGCGAAGATCGGCTTGCGGTCGAGCAGGCCGTGCACCTGCATCTCCGGCACGTGCTTGTGCTGCAGCGTCAGCCCGTAGAGGAAATGCGGAGCGTCGATATGCTCCGGATTTTGCTCGTCCTCCATCTGCGCGATCAGCTGCTTGCCGCCGCCGGTGTAGCCGGAGACGGCGTTCACCGTCACGGGATAGTCGGCGGGGATCGTGCCTGCCGCGGCCAGCGGCCGGATCAGCGAGATCGCACCGGTAGGGTAGCAGCCGGGATTGGCGACCAGCCGCGCCTTGGCGATGCGCCTGGCCTGTCCCTCTGCCATCTCGGCGAACCCGTAGGCCCAGTCGGGATGGATGCGGTGCGCCGTCGAGGTGTCGATCACGCGCGTGGAATTGTTGCCGTCGAGCAGCGCCACGGCCTCGCGTGCCGCCGCGTCGGGCAGGCACAGGATGGCGACATCGGCCTGACGCAGGAAATCGGCGCGGGCGGTAGCGTCCTTGCGGTGTGCTTCGGGTATCGACAGAATGTCGAGATCGCGGCGGTCGGCGAGCCGCGCCCGGATCTGCAGTCCGGTGGTGCCGTGTTCGCCGTCGATGAAGATCTTCGCAGTCATGGCCGTTATCCGCTCGAATGGAGAGAGCACATAGGACAGAAGCGGCGGCGTTGCAATCGGCGCGGTTTCAGCCTTGTTCCGCGGCCTTCCTCGCCTTTCGCTCGGCCAGCAGGCCGAGATAGTGCATCGCGACGCTGGCGCCGGCGATGGCCGTGATGTCGGCATGGTCGTAGGCCGGCGCCACTTCGACCACATCGGTGCCGACGATGTCGAGATCGCCCAGGCTCCGCAGCACCGAGAGCATCTTCGCCGATGAAGGGCCGCCTGCGACAGGCGTCCCCGTACCGGGCGCGAAGGCCGGGTCGAGGCAATCGATGTCGAAGGTGAGGTAGGTCTTGCGACCGGCCGTGCGGTCTCGGATCGCGTAGACGATGTCGGAGACGCGCATTTCCTCCAGCTCGTGGCCATGAAGGATGCGGATGCCGAAATCCTCCGGCGCATGCGTGCGGACGCCTATCTGGATGGACCATTCCGGATCGACGACCCCCTCGCGTACGGCACGCGCGACGAAGGAGCCATGGTCGATCCGTTTGCCGTCGTCGAACCAGGTATCCTGGTGGGCGTCGAACTGGACGAGCGAAAGCGGCCCGTGGACCGCCGCATGCGCCTTCAACAGCGGCCAGGTGACGAAATGGTCGCCGCCGAGCGAAACAAGCGTCGCGCCGGAACGGAGGATCTTCGCCGCTTCGCGCTCGATCGTCGCCGGCGTCTTCCGGTGGTCACCATAGTCAAGCAGGCAATCGCCATAGTCGATGACGGCAAGCTCAGCGAACAGATCGCGGTGGAACGGATATTGAGGGTCGTTGTCGAAGATTGCCGAGGCGCGGCGGATCGCCTGTGGGCCGAACCGCGCGCCCGGCCGGTTCGATACCGCGGAGTCGAACGGAATCCCCCAGACAACGGCGTCGACGCCCTTCAATCGCTTTGAATATTTGCGCCGCATGAAGGACAGCGCGCCAGCGTAGGTCGGATCCTCGGCGGCGCCCGTCAGGCCACGCGCGGTGAAGGCATGGTCGATCGAGGTTGAAGGCATGGCAATCCCCTTCGGCAAGGATGCGCATGCCTATCCGCCTGGCGCGGAAATTGCCACTCGAAAAGGGAATGCCGGATGCCCGGTCAGAACTGTCCCGAATGAAGACACCGGTCGTACCGGAACGGGACGGGAATCGGACCGAACGAGTTATCCTGTCCGGACTTGGGGCGCCGTGAAACCCGTTTGTGCGTACGCGGCTGGGCGCCGGACAGGAAGAAGCCCGCGAAGAGCGATCTTCGCGGGCTTCGCCTTGAATGCGATCGTGACGGGTTAGCGCTTCGAGAACTGGAAGGAGCGGCGGGCCTTCGCCTTGCCGTACTTCTTGCGCTCGACGACGCGGCTGTCGCGGGTCAGGAAGCCGCCCTTCTTGAGCACCGAACGCAGGCCCGGCTCGTAATAGGTCAGCGCCTTGGAAATGCCGTGGCGGACTGCACCGGCCTGGCCGGAAAGGCCGCCGCCGGCAACCGTGGCGACGATGTCGTACTGGCCATCGCGATTGGCCGCGACGATCGGCTGGCGCAGCACCATCTGCAGGACCGGGCGGGCGAAATAGGCAACGAATTCCTTGTCGTTGACGATGATCTTGCCGCTGCCCGGCTTCAGCCATACGCGGGCGATGGCGTCCTTGCGCTTGCCGGTGGCATAGGCGCGGCCCGACTTGTCGAGCTTCTGGACATGGGCAGGCGCGGCCTGCTCGGTCGTCGCCTGTCCGGTGGCGGCGCCGAGTTCTTGCAGGGAAGAAAGTTCGGCCATTACTGGACCCTCTTGTTCTTGCTGTTCATGCTCGCGACGTCGAGCTTCTCTGGCTGCTGAGCCTCGTGCGGATGTTCGGCGCCGGCATAGACGCGCAAATTCTTCATCTGGCGGCGTCCGAGCGGTCCGCGCGGGATCATGCGCTCAACCGCCTTCTCCACCACGCGCTCGGGGAAACGACCCTCGAGGATGTCGCGCGCCGTGCGCTCCTTGATGCCGCCAGGATGGCCGGTGTGCCAGTAGTACACCTTGTCGGTGTATTTCTTGCCGGTGAAGCTGACCTTGTCGGCATTGATGACGATGACGTTGTCGCCGTCGTCGACATGCGGGGTGAAGGTGGGCTTGTGCTTGCCGCGCAGGCGGTTGGCGACGACGGTGGCGAGGCGACCGACGACGAGACCTTCCGCGTCGATCAGCACCCACTTCTTCGTCACCTCCGCAGGCTTCTGCGAAAAGGTTTTCATCTGGTTTTCTCTCATTCGGACCTTCCTCGAACGCATCTGACAGGAAGGCGTTTCTTGTTGCTTCGATTGTCGCCGATGGCGACAAAACCAAACAGCGGTCCCGAAAGACCGCAGTTCGACGCGGCTTATAGGGGAGGGTGCGGACGAAAGTCAAGCACGTGAATTCACCGAACGGAGAGAAGATGGCAGCAAAAACAACGGTTTCCGCGCAAGGTATTATTTTACCACATCCCGTTTCGGGGGGATGGAATAGGTGCCGGTGGCGTGCGCCACGATTTCCGCGTCCGGGCCGGCGGTCATTTCGATGTCGTAGACCATCAGGCTGCGGCCGAGCTTCAGGATGCGGCAGCGGCCATCCACGGGCCCAGGGCCTGCCTTGCGCATGAAGTTGATCGAGATATTCGTGGTCACCGACAAGGCGTCGGGTCCGGCGTGGGAAAGCACGCAAGCATAGCCGCCGAGATCGGCCAGCGCGAAAAGCGAGACGCCGGAGACCGTGTCGCCGGGCCGCAGATGCTCGTAGGATGCGTCAAGGCGGATGGCGCAGCCGCCGGGAAACACCTCGGTGACCAGAAAATCCACCCTGTCCCTGTTGAGCTGGGGAAAGACCCGGCGGAGGAGTTCGTTCACCTCCCCGGCCGTCATCACCGGCGTCAATACTCTCGTCATGGATGCTCTCCGGATAGGCGTCGGATCGTTGTTTGATGCTTTCTTTCCGACGATAGTGCCATTACCTATCGGTTCGGTACTGCGAATGCCTGGAGAAAGACAATGGCCGAAGTCCTTCAGATGAAGCGCGAGGAGCCGGAAGGCCCCGTCCTCGCCGAGCAGGCGAACGGCATCCTGATCCTGACGCTCGCCAACCCGCCGGCCAATGCGCTTTCCATGACCACAATGGAGGTCCTGCAAGGCGAGCTCGACCGCGCCCGCGACGATTCCTCGGTGCACGTGGTCGTGATCGCCGCTGCCGGCAAGCTCTTCTGCGCAGGGCATGATCTGAAGGAAATGACGGTCCACCGCGCTGACCCGGATCAGGGCAAGGCCTATTTCGAGGAGACGTTCGCCGCCTGCTCGCGACTGATGCAGTCGATCGTCAACCTCCCGAAGCCGGTCATCGCGGCGGTGGACGGCATCGCAACCGCCGCCGGCTGTCAGCTCGTCGCCTGTTGCGACCTGGCGATCGCGAGCGACCGCGCAACATTCGGGGTCAACGGCATCGATGTCGGGCTTTTCTGCACGACGCCTTCCGTTGCCCTGTCGCGCAACATCTCGCGCAAGCAGGCGATGGAGATGCTTCTGACCGGCGAGATGATCGACGCCAAGACCGCGCGTGATTTCGGGCTGGTCAACCGCGTCGTGCCGCCCGAATATCTGAACCAGGTCGTGAACAAATACGCCGAAACCATCGCCGCGAAATCACCGACGGCGGTTCGGATGGGCAAGAAGGGCTTTTACGAGCAGGCCGGCCTCGGCCTGGCCGAGGCCTATCAAAGTGCGTCAAGCGTCATGGTCGAGAACATGCTGGCTCGCGACGCGGAGGAGGGCATCGCCGCCTTCATCGGCAAGCGCAAGCCGGTGTGGACCGGAAAATAGCCCCGCCGGGATAGAATGGAATCTCGAATCTCCATCATCACCATCGCCGTGGATGATCTCGATCGGATGGCTTCGTTCTATCAGGCGTTGGGGCTGGAGCGTCATCGCATAGACGACGGCGTGGCATTTTTCCAAATGGGCGGTGCGATCCTGGCGCTCTTCCCGCGGGCGACGGCCGAACCCGATGCCGGAATCGAGTTCGGCACGGCACCCTCGCGCGTCTATCTGGCATACAACACGCGCTCGGACGCCGAGGTTGACGAGGTGCTCGCAGAGGCCAAAAGCGCCGGCGGGCGCATCGTGAAAGGGGCTGGCCGTGCATTTTGGGGCGGCTGGTACGGTTATTTCGCCGATCCGGAGGGCAATATCTGGGAAGTCGCCCACAACCCGCAATTTCCGATCGACGACGCAGGCAACATCAAGCTTCCAGAATGAACCACGACAGCTACTCCAACGACTATATCTCCGGCATCCTGAACAGCATCAAGACGGTCGCTATGGTCGGGGCTTCGGCCAATGACGTCCGGCCAAGCTTTTTCGTCCTTAAGTACCTGATCGACAAGGGTTTCACTGTCTATCCGGTCAATCCCGGCCAGGCGGGCGGGGAAATCCTCGGCCAGCGCGTCTATGCGCGGCTCTCCGACATCCCGTATCCGATCGACATGGTCGATATCTTCCGCGCGTCGGCCGCCGTTCCGGCGATCGTGGACGAGGCATTGGCGCTCGATCCACTGCCGAAGGTGATCTGGATGCAACTCGGCATCCGCAACGACGAGGCCGCGGCCAAGGCCGAAGCGGCCGGCCTGAAGGTCGTCATGAACCGCTGCCCCAAGATCGAATACGGCAAGCTGTCTGGCGAGATCGGCTGGAATGGCGTGCGATCGGGGGTCATCTCGTCGAAGAAGCCGGTCCTGCGCGCCGGCTTCCAGAGTTTCGGCATCCGGCAGAAGTAGGATTTTTTGTTCCATCGACCGGCCCAAATTGAATTGTCGCGGCAGCGGGCCGCCGGCGGGGCGGAATAATCTTCTTTGCTTTTGCCGGGCCGCTTTGCGATGAATGCGGCAATCCATTTCACCATTTCAGGGAGGAATTTCTCATGAGCCAGCGCACGCCCGGTTTCGATACGCTTTCCGTCCATGCCGGCGCCAAGCCGGATCCCGCCACCGGCGCCCGCGCCACGCCGATCTATCAGACCACGGCCTATGTCTTCGACGACGTCGATCACGCCGCCTCGCTTTTCGGCCTAAAGGCCTTCGGCAACATCTACACACGCATCATGAATCCGACCCAGGCCGTGCTCGAAGAACGGGTCGCGGCGCTCGAAGGCGGCACGGCGGCGCTGGCGGTCGCTTCCGGGCATGCCGCGCAACTTCTCATTTTCCATGCGCTCATGAAGCCGGGAGAGAATTTCGTCGCGGCGCGCAAGCTCTATGGCGGCTCCATCAACCAGTTCGGCCATGCATTCAAGAGTTTCGGCTGGGAGGTCCGCTGGGGGGACGTGGACGATATATCGAGCTTCGAGAAGCAGATCGACGGCAACACCCGAGCCATCTTCGTGGAGAGCCTGGCCAATCCGGGCGGCACGTTCGTTGATCTTGAAGCCATCGGCGCCATCGCGCGCAAGCACGGCATTCCCTTCATCGTCGACAACACGATGGCGACGCCGTATCTCGTGCGACCGATCGAGCACGGCGCCGATATCGTCGTTCATTCGCTGACCAAGTTCATCGGCGGCCATGGCAATTCGATGGGCGGGGCGATTGTCGACGCGGGAACGTTCGACTGGTCGAAATCCGGCAATTATCCGATGCTGTCGGAGCCGCGTCCGGAATATGGCGGCATGGTCCTGCACGAGACCTTCGGCAATTTCGCCTTCGCCATTGCCGTGCGCGTCCTCAGCCTGCGCGATTTCGGGCCGGCGATCGCGCCCATGAACGCGTTCCTGATCCTGACCGGCTGCGAGACCCTGTCGCTGAGGATGCAGCGGCATTGCGACAACGCACAGAAAGTCGCCGAGTGGCTGTCGAAGCAGCCTCAGGTCAAATGGGTGTCCTATCCGGGCCTGCCGTCGGACCCCAACCACAAGCTGCAGCGGAAATATTCGCCGAAGGGCGCAGGCTCTGTGTTCACTTTCGGATTGAAAGGCGGCTTCGAGGCCGGGGTGAAGGTCGTCGAAGGCGTCGAACTCTTTTCCCATCTTGCCAATATCGGCGATACGAAATCGCTGATCATCCATCCGGCGTCGACAACGCATCGCCAGCTTTCCGACGAGCAGAAAATTGCCGCCGGCGCCGGCCCGGACGTGATCCGGCTTTCGATCGGCATCGAGGACGCCGACGACATCATCGCCGATCTGGAACAGGCGTTGACGGCCGCGGGCTGAGGCCGTGGCGCGGAGGAAAGGCCTCTTCGTCAACCTGCCAGTTGGCAGGCCGACGAGCCCGTTGGCTCACCACTCCGCGTCCAGGCTTTCCAGCCCATGGAAATGATAGGTGTCGCGGTAGCGCGGCGTTTCTGTTAACCGCAGTCCCGGCAGCCGGTCGAACAGCACCTTCCGTGCCACCTGCAGTTCCAGCCTTGCCAGCGGCGCGCCGATGCAGAAATGGATGCCGGCGCCGAAGGTGACGTTCTTCTGGTCGGTGCGTGAGGGATCGAACCCGTCGGGAGAGGCGAAGGCCGTCGGATCGCGGTTGGCGGCCCCCAGGATCAAGCCGACCTGATCGCCTGCCCCGATCGTGATACCGGGCGACACCTCCGTGTCCGAATAGGCATAGCGCCGGAACATGTGAAGCGGCGCGTCGTAGCGGAGGCATTCCTCCACTGTGGCTGCCGCCAATCCGGGCGTCGCGAAGAAACGGCGCGGATCGCCGCCCTCCGCGAGGATCGCGCGCACCGCGTTGCCGGTCTGGTGCACGGTAGCCTCATGGCCGGCGTTGAGAAGCTGGATCACGGAAGCGATCAATTCGGCGTCGGAAAGCTTTTCCTCGCCGTCGCGCGCGGCGATGAGAACGCTCAGGATGTCGTCGCCGGGAGCCCGGCGCCGCTCATCGACATAGGCGCGCAGGAAGTCGGAGAATTCGCGCGCGGCGGCGTTCGCGTCCACTTCCACCGCCCGCGTACGACCGTGCATGTGCATGGCGACCATGCGGTGGGACCAATCTAGAAGCTGGTCGTTCATCGAGGTCGGCACGCCAAGCATTTCGGCGATCACGGTCACCGGAACCGAGGTTGCGAATGCCGGCAGCAGATCGGCACCGCCATTGGGCTCGATGCGATCGATCAGGTCGTTCGCCAGCTTCTCGATCATGGGGCGAAGCCGCTCGACCTGGCGCGAGACGAAGGCGCGGTTGACGAGCGTGCGAAGTCGCGTATGCGCCGGCGGCTCCAGTTCCAGCATGGAATGCGAGGCAAAGGCGTCGAAATCCTTCAGGTGGTCGCGCGGCCCCTCATAGCCGTCATCGGCCGCGCCGGCCGGCCGCTCGCGGCCAAGCCGCTTGTCGCGCAGGAGGCGCGAGACGTCGTCATATCCGGCGAAGCACCAGATGCCGAATTCCTCCCAGAAAAAAACGGGAGCCGTCTCGTGCAGCATGCTGTAGGCGACGTAAGGGTCCTGCACGAAGGCGGGTTGGTGCGGTTCGAGGCTGAGGCGGAGCGTCGCCGGGTCGAGTTCGAAACGGGGCATGGGCGTGGCATGTTCGTTCATGAAGCCAGTCTAGTGGAGCGGAGTTGACATTTGAATCCCATATTGCGGGAATAGGACAAGCGACTGGAATGACAATGAAGATCATCGTGGTCGGAGGCGGCATTGCGGGCCTGTCGAGCGCCTGGGCGCTGACGAAACGCGGCCACCGGGTCACGCTTCTCGAGCAGGGCGCGATCCCCAACCCGCTCTCCGCCTCGGGCGACCATCACCGCATCATCCGCCGAGCCTATGGCGCCGCGACCGGTTACGGCCGAGCGATAACCGAAGCATACTCGGCATGGGACGAGATGTGGGGCGATCTCGGCTCGAGCCACTACGATCCACGCGGTTTCATCTGCGTATCGCGCGAGCCGGGAGACGAGGCGGAACGCTATCGCGAGGGGCTGGAGGCCGGCTTCTACCCGTTCGAGGTGCTGCCGGCCGGCGAAGCGGCCGAACGGTGGCCGTTCCTCGAGGCCGGCAGTTTCCGCTACGCCTTCTTCTCGCCCGAGGGCGGGGCGCTTCATTGCAGGCGCATCGCCGGCGGCCTTGCCGGGTGGCTTTCGGCCAATGGCGCCGGGCTCTTCATGGACACAAAGGTCGTCGGATTGGATGGCGGACGGGGCACGGTCACGCTCGCGGACGGGACGGTGCTGTCGGCGGACCGCGTGGTGGTTGCCGCCGGCGCCTGGGTGCTGAAGCTTTTCCCGGGGCTCGCCGATCGCCTGACGGCCTATCGCACCGCGGTGG
>JBQCFA010000049.1:0-2877 GCA_051959695.1 Rhizobiaceae bacterium | reverse complement strand
TCCTTCGTACGGCGAGCGAGAAGGAACGGCTCGGCGTGCTCACCTCGCACCCCGACCTCGCCGGCAACCGCGCGCAGGCGAAGCGCCTGACCAGTTCATCGACCAGCGAGCAGGCCTCCGCCGGCCTCGACGCGCTGACCGACGAGGAAAAGCGGAGGTTCATTGAACTGAACGAAGCCTATATCACGAAGTTCGGCTTTCCCTTCATCATCGCCGTGCGCGGCCTGACTAAGGCCGACATAATGACGGCGTTCGAGAGCAGGCTGAGAAATCGCCGCGAGGAAGAGTTCGCCGCCGCCTGCCGGCAGGTGGAGCGCATCGCGCTCCTGAGACTGAGGGATATCCTTCCCGCATGAGGTACATCGTATGAGTGGCCGCTCCTACTACGCGCCCGAGGGCGGTTTGCCGCCGCAGACACAACTCCTGACCGACCGGGCCGTCTTCACGGAGGCCTACGCGGTCATTCCGAAGGGGACGATGCGCGATATTGTCACCAGTTCGCTCCCTTTCTGGGACAAGACAAGGGCCTGGATCCTTTCGCGGCCACTGTCCGGGTTCGCGGAGACCTTCTCGCAATACATCATGGAAGTGGCGCCGGGCGGCGGCAGCGACAGACCCGAGCTCGACCGCGAGGCCGAGGGCGTCCTCTTCGTGGTCGAGGGCGAACTGTCCGTTTCCGTCGGCGGCAAGAAACATGCGATGAAGGCCGGCGGTTTCGCCTATCTGCCGCCCTCGAGCGGCTGGACCCTGCGCAACGAAGGCGCCGTGCACACGCGCTTCCACTGGATCCGCAAGGCCTATGAGAAGGTCGACGGCATCGATGCCCCGGAAGCCTTCTTCGCCGACGAGGCTGATATCGAGCCTTCGCCGATGCCTGACACGGAAGGAAAATGGGCGACGACGCGGTTCGTCGATCCGGCCGATATGCGCCACGACATGCATGTCACGATCGTGACGCTGAAGCCCGGCGCGGTGATCCCGTTCCCGGAGACGCATGTCATGGAGCACGGACTCTATGTGCTGGAGGGCAAGGCTGTCTATCGGCTGAACCAGGATTGGGTCGAGGTCGAGGCCGGCGACTATATGTGGCTGCGCGCCTTTTGCCCGCAGGCCTGCTATGCCGGGGGGCCGGGCAATTTCCGCTACCTGCTCTACAAGGACATGAACCGGCATGCGAAGCTCAGGGCCTTGGCATGATCCGCATGGTTACGGCGCAGCCGCTGACGCGCGAAAGGTTCGCTGCCTTCGGCGACGTGGTCGAAATGGAGGGCGCGGAGCATTTCCCGATCAATGCGGGTAAGTGCGAACGCTATCACGACCTCGCCAAGGTCGAGGCGGCAGGATCGAACGGGCGCATGCTGATCAATCTTTTTCGAGGTCAGCCCTACGCGATGCCGCTGAAGCTCGCGATGGTCGAACGGCATCCCTTCGGTAGCCAGGCGTTCATACCACTGTCGCCGCGTCCGTTCCTCGTGGTGGTCTGTCCCGACGGGGATAACGGTCCGGGCGAGCCGCAGGCCTTCCTGACCAAGGCGGGGCAGGGCGTCAACTATCCTCGCGGCCGCTGGCATGGCGTGCTGACGCCGATCGGCGAGCCACAGGACTTTCTCGTGGTCGACCGTGGCGGCGACGGTTCGAACATCGAGGAATTCTTCTTCGAGGAGCCGTGGGAAGTGCGGCTGCCTGGGAACGTTGGACCATGACGGACATCGCGCTCATCGACCGGCTGCTCGACGTGATCGAGAACGACATCCTCCCGATGACCGAGGCCGGCGTCGCACAAGGCAACAAGCTTTTCGGCGCCGCCATCCTCAGGAAAGGCGATCGTTCGCTGGTGCTTGCCGAGACGAATAATGAAATCGAGAATCCGCTCTGGCACGGGGAAGTGCATGCGCTGAAGCGCTTCTACGAGATGCCGAAGACGGAGCGGCCGGACACGAAGGATTGCATCTTCCTCGCCACGCACGAGCCTTGCTCGCTCTGCCTGTCGGCGATCACATGGACCGGCTTCGACAATTTCTACTACCTCTTCAGCCATGAGGATTCACGCGACAGCTTCGCGATTCCGCACGATCTGAAGATACTGAAGGAAGTGTTCAGGATCGATCCCGGCGGCTACAACGCGGAAAACGCATTCTGGGAGAGCCATTCGCTGCCGAAGCTGGCCAGCGAAGCGCCGGAAGGGGTAAGGGCGCGACTGCAGGCGCGTATCCGTGCCATCTCGGAACGCTATAATGCGCTCTCCCGGCGGTATCAGGAGAGCAAGGCTGAAAACGACATTCCGCTCAATTGAACTTTCGCAAAGGCGCTTAGGCGACGACCCTGACCGGTACGGATTTAGAAGCGGGAACATGGGCTTTCTCCGCCCGGTGCCAGAGCGGCACCAGCGGGTTGAGTTCCGGGTAGTAGCCGGCGCAATTGCCTTGGGGAATGTCGAATGCCGTGACGCGCAGACCCTCGACACGGCGTTCGACGCCGTCATCGGCATGGGTCTCCAGGGCAACAGTGAGACCTTCGCGCAGGCCGAGCCGATCGATGTCCTTCCTATTCATCAACAGGACCATGCGTGTTCCGTCGATGCCGCGCAGCCGATCGCGATATCCGTAGATGGTGGTGTTGAACTGATCGTTCGAGCGAATGGTCAACAGTGTGAGCGTATCCCTACCGTCAATATCAATGTCGGGATCCGTTTCCATCATGGTGGGCGGCAGGAAGTTCGCCCTCCCGGATTTGGTCTTCCAGATACGCTGACATGCCTTGATGTCACGATGGAAGCCGCCGGGCCGGCGGAAGCGCTCGTTGAAATCCTTGAAGTCGTCGGGGTAGCAGCGCTCGATCTCATCGCGGACCAGCGAATAGTCACCGACCCACTCATCC
>JBQCFA010000048.1:0-4939 GCA_051959695.1 Rhizobiaceae bacterium | reverse complement strand
CGCCTGGCTCGGACGCAGAACTACCGACATGACACCGAATTCCGTACTTGTTTCGGAACCGTATCATTCAATCCGCAAACGTCCGGTTAAGCAAGCCTCGGCTGTGGCCTAGCCGCCATATCGTCGCGAGACCACCGCTTCGAGCGCCCGTATCGCCTGCGCCTCGCCGCCCGCCGGCCCATGTGGGCGGTCGGCCGGATTCCAGCCGAATATGTCGAAATGAACCCAGCTCGCGGCCCTTTCCACGAAACGCTTGAGGAAAAGCGCCGCGGTCACCGAGCCGGCGAAGCCGTCGGAGGTAACGTTGTTCATGTCTGCGATCTTGGAAGCCAGCTTCCGGTCGTAGGGCGTCCATAGCGGCATGCGCCATACCGGGTCCGCCGCGGTAGCGCCGGCGGCGGCCAATTCGGCAGCAATCGCCTCGTCATCGGTATAAAAGGGCGGCAGATCCGGCCCTAGCGCGACCCGGGCCGCGCCCGTCAGCGTCGCCATATCGACGAGAAGGTCCGGGGCATCCTCATCGGCGAGCGCCAGCGCGTCGGCCAGGATCAGCCGGCCCTCGGCGTCGGTGTTGCCGATCTCCACCGTGATGCCCTTGCGGCTCGTCAGCACGTCGCCCGGCCTGAAGGCGTTGCCGGCGATGGCGTTCTCGACCGCCGGTATCAGCACGCGCAAGCGCACCTTCATGCCGGCGCCCATGATCATCGAGGCAAGGCCGAGCACGTTGGCCGCGCCGCCCATGTCCTTCTTCATCAGGAGCATCCCGCTTGCCGTCTTGATATCGAGGCCTCCGGTATCGAAGCAGACGCCCTTGCCGACCAGCGTGACCTTCGGCGCCTTTGCCGGTCCCCAGGTAAGATCGATAAGGCGCGGCGCCTCCGCGCCCGCCCGGCCGACGGCGTGGATCATCGGAAAGTTCCGCGCGAGGAGGGCGTCGCCCTTGACCACCGAGACTTTCGCCTTGAAGCGCCGCGCCAGATCCCGCACGCAGGCTTCAAGCGATTCCGGTCCCATGTCGTTCGCCGGGGTGTTGATGAGGTCCCGTGCCAGGAACACCCCTTCGGCAAGGCGCTTCAAGCGGTCGAGATCGACCCCGCCGGGAAGGGAGAAGCGGATTTCTTTCCCCTGCTTGCGACCGTAGCGGGTGAATGCATAGCCGCCGAGCACGAGGCCCAACGCCGCCAGTTCAGGGTCGGCGGGGCGGTCGGCGAAGTGCCAGTTTCCGGCTGGCAGGGACTTGCCGAGCGCTCCCGTCAGGAGAGGCGCAAAGCCACCTGTTTCGTCGCCCGTGCCGAAAAGCGCTGCGCCGATCGCACCATCGCCGCCCGGTACCGTCAGCAGACGACCCGCCTCGCCGGCAAAGCCGTTGGCGGCCGCCCATGCCAGGACCGACGGCTCCAGCCCGACCTCCGCCAAACGGTCCTTTTCCACGAGATACACGGGCCGGGAGCCGGACAAGGGCGACGTGAAAAACTCGACGGGCATGGAAACCTCTGAATGACGCCGTAGCACCCTGCGGCGGCGCTTCTTAACGATCCGTTAGGGTTAACAGAATATTTCTCGCCCTGGGAAGCGACCCGTAGGGGGGCCGCCATCTTCAGGAGGTTCCTTTCCCATGTCTAGATCGCAAAGCGGCCGCAACAGGAGCAGGCGGAGTATTTCCACCGCGCTCGCACTTCTGCTGGCGGCGGGCGTGGCCGGCTGCGCGAACAACCGAATGACGACGGGGTCGGTACGCCCCGCCTCGTCCGAACCGGTGGGGCAGATGACGAGCACGCAGCTCAACGCGACGCTCACGCAACTCGGCCCCAGATATGCCGCGAACCCGAAGGACAAGGCAATCGCGCTCAGCTACGCCAGCGCGCTGCAGATGGACGGCCGCACCGACCAGTCGCTCGCAGTCATGCGCAAGGCGGTCATCTATAATCCCAAGGACCGCGACATCCTCGCCGCCTATGGCAAGGCGCTGGCCGCCAATGGCGACCTCGAACAGGCGCTCGACGCCATACGCCGCGCCGAGACGCCGGAATATCCGGACTGGCGGCTCGTTTCCGCCGAGGGCGCGATCCTCGACCAACTTGGCCAGACCGACCAGGCGCGCGACCTTTACAGGAAGGCCCTCGATCTCAAGCCGAACGAGCCGTCGGTGCTATCCAATCTCGGCATGTCCTATCTCCTGAAAGGCGACCTCAAGACGGCCGAGACCTACTTGCGGACGGCGGTACAGCAGCCTGGCGTCGACAGCCGCGTTCGCCAGAACCTGGCGCTTGTCGTCGGGCTGCAAGGTCGCTTCGGCGAAGCCGAGCAGATCGCCAGCGCCGAACTGCCGCCCGACCAGGCGGCCGCCAACGTCGCCTATCTCAGGCAGATGATCAGCCAGCAGAACGCCTGGAGCCAGCTCAAGGACGGCAAGAAGAAAAAGGCCGTGGACTAGCTGCTCAGGGCGCTTTCTCGTTTGTTCAAGCGCTGCTGCCTCGTTCCCAAAGACCCCTAGCCTCTTGCCGGTGCGAGGACAGCCGTCATCCCTCGGGTTTGTCCCGAGGATTCGCTTTGACGGAAGCGTCTAGCTCCAGTGGCGGAGATCAGTTTCCGTAGATGCGACCGGCATCCAATACGGTTTCCGGGGACAAGCCCGAGGATGATGACGCTGTAGCGGCTGCCGCCGCTACTCGCTCGATGACGAATGCTTGTCGCCGAAGATGCCGCGCTGGCTGACCGTGATGCCGGCCGGCCCGAGGATGATGATGAACAGCACCGGCAGGAAGAACAGGATCATCGGGACCGTCAGCTTCGGCGGAAGTGCCGCCGCCTTCTTCTCGGCTGCGGTCATGCGCATCTCGCGGCTTTCGTTGGCCAGCACGCGCAGGGCATGCGCGACGGGCGTGCCGTAGCGTTCGGCCTGGGTCAGGGCCTGCGACACGCTCTTCACCGATTCCAGCCCGGTGCGCGAAGCGAGGTTCTCGTAGGCCTGCTTGCGCTCCTGGAGGAAGGACAGCTCCGCATTGGTGAGCACGAACTCCTCGGCGAGTTCCACCGATTGCGAACCGATCTCGTCGGCGACCTTGCGGAAGGCCGCCTCGACGGACATGCCCGATTCCACGCAGATCAGCATGAGGTCGAGCGCGTCCGGCCAGGCAAGCTGGATCGAGGCCTTGCGCTTGGTGGCCCGGTTGGAAACGTAGAGCACCGGCGCGTAGAACCCGGCATAGGCGGCGAGAACGCAGGCAAAGAGCTTGATGAACAAGGGCTTGTCGTGCAGCCCGCCGAGAAGGAAGATATAGACGAGCGCCAGCGTCAGGCCGGCGAAGGGCAGGACCAGACGGAAGAAGAGGAACTTCGTCACCGGGTTCTGGCCCCGGAAACCGGCGACCCTGAGCTTGCTCAGCGTATTCTGGTCGACCAGCGCCCTTCTCAGGTCGAGCCTGTCGACGATGTTGCGCATGCCGATCGACTGTTCCTCGCGCAGGCCTCCCCTGCGGCGCCGGTCAGCCTCGGCCTGCAGGCGCGCCCGCTGCTTCGCACGCAATTCCTCACGCTCCAGGGCGACCGTCTTCATGCGCAACTTCAGCGGATTGCCGCCGAAGGCCGGAAGGGCGGTGAACGCCGTGGCGAACACCGCGATGCCGACAAGGAGGGCGATGAGGAAGGACGGATCCGAGAGGGACTTCGCGACCTGGTCAATCATGCGTGCGTCCTAGACCTCGAAGTTCATCATCTTCTTCATGGTGAAGATGCCCATGGACATCCACACCGCCGCTATACCCAGCAGGAGATGGCCCGTGCTGGTGAAGAAGAGCGGGCTGATATAGCTGGGGCTGGAAAGATAGACGAGGATGGCGACCACGATCGGCAGGGCGCCGATGATCACGGCCGAAGCCTTTGCCTCCATCGACAGCGCCTGGATCTTGGCCTTCATCTTCTTGCGGTCGCGCAGCACGCGCGACAGGTTGCCAAGCGCTTCGGAAAGATTGCCGCCGGCCTGGCTCTGAATCTGGATGACGATGCCGAAGAAGCCCGCCTCCGGGCACGGCATCGTTTCCGGCATGCGCATCGTGGCTTCCGGAATGGAAAGGCCCATCTGCTGGGATTCGACGATGCGGCGGAATTCGGTCCTGACCGGCTCCAGCGCCTCGCTGGCGATCAGGCGGACCGCGTCGTTCAGCGGCAGGCCGGACTTGACGGCGCGAACGATAATATCGAGCGCGTTGGGGAATTCGTTGAGAAAGGCCTTCACCCGCCGGGCGCGGATGAACATGACGATCCACCGCGGGATGCCCAGGCCGCCGGCGAGCAACGCGCCGGGAACGACATAGAGGGGAGCGCCGGCGAAATAGACGGCCGCCGAAAGGAACAGGCCGCAAAGCGCGGAGTAGATATAGAAGCGTTCCATGCTCAAGGTCAGGCCGGCTTGCCGGATCTGAACTTTCAAAGGCGGCTTCTTGACGTTCCGGTCGTTGACCTTCTGCTTCTCGTCCAGTTCCTTCAGCGACTCCTGGATCGACTTGCGCCGCTTGGCGGCTTCCGCAAGACGGTCGCGGGAGGCCTTGACCACCATCCGGTCGGTATCGGCGCTCTTGACGCTCTGGAGGCGTTTCTCGGCCGTCTGCGCGTTCGATATGCGCGTGAACAGCAGGGCATAGGCGATGGCGCCGGCGCTGCACCCCGCCAGTACGACAAACAGAAGCACGTTGCTGTCGATGCCGAACATTTCCTACTAGCCCGTATTGTTCAAGGCGGTCAGTCCGCCCGCTTTTCCATGGCTTCCAGGGCGTTGGCCAGGCGCTGCTCCTCATTGTAGTAGCGCGCCCGCTCCCAGAAATGCGGCCGGCCGATGCCGGTGGAGACATGCTCGCCGATCAGCCTGCCGGAAGCATCCTCGCCCTTGATGTTATAGACGACGATATCCTGCGTGATGACGACATCCCCTTCCATTCCGATC
>JBQCFA010000047.1:0-3112 GCA_051959695.1 Rhizobiaceae bacterium | reverse complement strand
GTCCCTTGTTGCCGGTCCGCAGCACGTTGGTGGCGCCGATGTTTCCAGAGCCGATCTTGCGCACGTCGCCAAGGCCGGCCGCGCGCGCCAGCAGATATCCGGACGGAATGGAACCGAAGAGATAGCCGACGACCAGCGCGCCGAGCACCTGAATCATTTCTTGTCCCCTCCAGGACCTGCGGCCGACACACGGCCTAGGCGGTATATACTGTGCGTCCCGCAACCAGGGTTTGCAAGACCTTGCCCTGCAGCCTCGCGCCCTCGAAGCAGGTGTTCTTGGAGCGTGACTTGATGTCCGCCTCGCGCACGACCCAGGGTTCGTCGAGATCGGCAAGCACGAGATCGGCCGGCGCGCCGGGCTTCAATGTGCCGCCCGCCAGCCCGAACAGCCGCGCCGGGCCGGTCGACACCGCGTCGACAAGGCGGACAAGCGGCAGTTCTTGGTTGTGATGAAGCCTGAGCGCCACGGCCAGCAGCGTCTCCAGGCCGATGGCGCCGGCTTCCGCGTCGGCGAAGGGCAGGCGCTTGGTGTCGACATCCTGCGGATCGTGCGAGGAAACGATGATATCGACGGCACCTGTCCTCAGCGCCTCGACCATCGCCAGCCGGTCGTCCTCCGCCCGCAGCGGCGGCGACAGCCGGAAGAAGGTGCGGTACTCGCCGACATCGTTCTCGTTCAGCGCCAGATTGTAGATCGACACGCCGGCCGACACCTTGGCGCCGTCGGCCTTGGCGCGGGCTACCGCCTCCGCCGCCATGGCGGTCGAGATCTTGGCGGCGTGATAGGCGCCGCCCGTCAGCCGCGCCAGCCTGAGGTCGCGCTCCAGCGGAATGGCCTCCGCTTCGCGCGGGATGCCGGGCAGGCCGAGCCAGCTCGCATAGAGTCCCTCGTTCATGACGCCGGTGGCAAGGTCGGGGTCCTGCGTCTCGTGCGCGATCGTCGCGCCGAAATCGCGTGCGTATGTCAGCGCGCGGCGCATGACGGCGCTCGACGCGATGGTGCGCCTGCCGTCGGTGAAGAACGCGGCGCCCGCCTCGCGCAAAAGCCCGAACTCGGTCATCTCGCGGCCCTCCAGGCCGCGCGTGATCGCTGCGGCCGGAAGGACGTTGACGATGGCTGTGTCGCGGGAGGTTCTGAGGACGAACTCGACCAGCGCCACGTCGTCTATGACGGGATGCGTATCCGGCATCATGACGAGCGAGGTGACGCCGCCGGCCGCCGCCGCCTGGCTCGCAGATGCGATCGTCTCGCGATGCTCCGCGCCCGGTTCGCCGACGAAGACGCGGGCGTCGATAAGGCCGGGGATCACCAGCTTTCCGGCGCAGTCGATGACGGTCGCGCCTTCCGGCGCGCCCTGGTTCAACGCGGATTTCCCTGCCGCGGCGATCTTCCTCCCCTCTACGATGACGCTGCCGCGCTCGTCGAGGCCCCGCGACGGGTCGACGATGCGGGCGTTGTGGAAGACAGTTGTGGTCACGCCGCGCGTCCCTCGGCATTGCGGCGCGGGTCGAGCAGCGCCTCCATCACCGCCATCCTGACGGCCACTCCCATCTCCACCTGCTCCTGGATGACGCTTTGCGGTCCGTCGGCGATTTCCGAGGCGATCTCGACCCCCCGGTTCATCGGCCCGGGATGCATGACCAGCGCGCCTTCGGCGGCGACGGCCAATTTTGCCGCGTCGAGCCCGAAATAGCGGAAATATTCGCGCGTGGAGGGGACGAACGCGCCGGCCATGCGCTCGCGCTGCAGGCGCAGCATCATCACCACGTCGACGCCCTTGAGGCCTTCTTCCATCGAACGGAAGACCTTGACGCCCATGTCGCCGATTCCGGAAGGCAGGAGCGTCGAGGGAGCAACCACCCGCACGCTGGCGCCGAGCGCGTTGAGGAGGAGGATGTTGGAACGCGCCACCCGGCTGTGCAGGATGTCGCCGCAGATGGCGATCGTGAGCCGGTTGAGCGGCCCTTTGGCGCGGCGGATGGTGAGCGCGTCGAGGAGCGCCTGGGTTGGGTGCTCATGGGCGCCGTCGCCGGCGTTGACGACCGAACAGCCGACCTTCTGGGCCAGAAGCACCGCCGCGCCCGCCGACTGGTGGCGGATGATGAGGATATCGGGGCGCATGGCGTTGAGCGTCATCGCCGTGTCGATCAGCGTCTCGCCCTTCTTCACCGAGGAAGAAGCGACGGACATGTTCATCACGTCGGCGCCGAGGCGCTTGCCGGCGAGTTCGAAGGAGGATTGCGTACGCGTGGAGGCTTCGTAGAAGAGGTTGATCTGGGTGCGCCCGCGCAAGGTCGCGGTCTTCTTCTCCGGCTGGCGGGAAATCGCGATCGCCGCTTCGGCGCGGTCGAGCAGCAACTCGATATCCGCCGGCGACAGCGACTGGATGCCGAGAAGGTGGCGGTGCGGGAAAAGCGGGAAAGTATCCGACATTAAAGCCGTGCTATAAGCGGGCATCCGCGCGAGGGCAAGCATGCCTTGCGTTTCGTCGGCGGCTTGTCCAACGAAACCGCGCCGGAAAACTGGCCGCTGGGGTCAGTCGTCCCATATTGGCTCTCGTATAGCCGCTCAACGCTATCTCTCTTGCGGTCCTCATGCCGCTTTGACATTAAGATTGCTCTGTCTCGCCAGCCCGCCACCGTTCAGCAGGATTCATCCATGGCCCACAACATCGTCGCCGGTCTCGACCGCATCCTCACCCTCGAACTCGTCCGCGTGGTCGAGCGCGCCGCTGTCGCGGCCGCGCGGCTGAGGGGACGCGGCGACGAGAAGGCGGCCGACCAGGTGGCCGTCGACGCCATGCGCGCCGAGCTCAACCGGCTGCCGATCCGCGGCACGGTCGTCATCGGCGAGGGGGAGCGCGACGAGGCGCCGATGCTCTATATCGGCGAGGAGGTCGGCACGGGCGACGGGCCGGAGGTGGACATCGCCCTCGATCCGCTGGAAGGCACGACGATCTGCGCCAAGAATTTGCCGAACGCGCTGGCCGTCATCGCCATCGCCGAGAAGGGCACGCTGCTCTACGCGCCGGACGTCTACATGCAGAAGATCGCTATCGGGCCTGGCTATCCGGCAGGCGTGGTCGACATCGACGCGTCCGCGAAGGACAAC
>JBQCFA010000046.1:0-7364 GCA_051959695.1 Rhizobiaceae bacterium | reverse complement strand
CGACCTGAAACTGGCGGCTGGCGAAGCCGAAGAATTGCGGTTCTGCATTCTGACCTCGGGCACGACGGCGCGTCCTCGGCTTGTTGGCCTTTCCGATCGCGCGGCACTCGCACGTTGGTGGCCAAAATTTCCGGATGCCGCCGATGCCAGAGGGTTCCTGTCCTGGTCTTCCTTTGGCCACGTGATGGGCCTTGGCCTCACCATGCCCAATCTTCCGGTGAAGGTACATCTCGACGCCCCGCGTTTCGTCGGAAATCCGCTCTCCTGGCTCGATGCGCTGGATGCCACCGAGGCCACCCACGCCACGATGACCAATTTCGGGATGTCGCTTGTCCTGCGGGCGGTGGCCGAAAATCCCGGCCGGCGCTGGCGGCTGGAGCAAGTCCGCAAGATCGGCATCGGGGCCGAAGCGATCTCGCACAGGACCTGTGGTCGTTTTCTCGCGTGTCTGACGGAATTCGGCTTGCGAAAGGACGCGCTGATACTCGGCTATGGCCTGTCGGAGTGCGGACCGGTCGTGGGCGGCGGCATTCCCTTTTCTCCCGATGATCCGGACGACACCGATAGCCCGCCGCAACTTGACGGACCCACAAGCGGGCATGCGGTCAGGATAGTCGATGAGGCAGGTAATCTCCTGGAGGAGGGCGATGTCGGCCGTATCGAGGTATGCGGCCCGACAATGACTATCGGCTACCCCGGTGACGACGAAGCTACCGCGGCTCTCTTCACGCCGGACCGCTGGCTGAGGACTGGCGATCTGGGCTTCTTGCGTGACGGAAGGCTCACAGTCGTCGGACGCGAGAAAGAACTCGTCATCGTCAACGCCAGGAAATAC
Source organism: Rhizobiaceae bacterium (assembly GCA_051959695.1). Classification (GTDB taxonomy): domain Bacteria; phylum Pseudomonadota; class Alphaproteobacteria; order Rhizobiales; family Rhizobiaceae; genus Mesorhizobium_L. The sequence continues at coordinate 6,529 of JBQCFA010000046.1, read as the reverse complement.
GCCTGCCAGGCCATCGAGATCGCGGTGAGGAGCCGAACCGATCTTTCTGAAATCTACGCGGTGCCCCTTGAGGCTACTGTCGCGCCGGACACTGCCGGAGCCGGCGCGCTGTGCGCAATCTTTGTGGTTGTCGACCGGCCTGACGATATTGCGCTCGCGCCGATTGCGGATGCCGTTAGAGCAGCCATGGCCGATGCCTTCCGCTTCACCCCGAGGGTCGTGGCGTTGGTATCACGTGACGAGGTGCCGCGGACCAGCCTGGGAAAGGTCCGGCGGCTGGCGATGCCCGCCCTGCTTGCCGATGCGGGGAGTGCGGGCCGAGTCAGTCGCCTTGGGGTGGGAAGCCCGGCGGCAGGTCCGAATTCCGGAACCGGGGAAATCGAGGCGAGGATTGCCCGGATCTGGAGCAACCTTCTCGGCAATGAGGGCGGGATCGACCGGGACGCGGATTTCTTCGCCATGGGCGGAGATTCGCTTCTGGCCCTGCGCATGTCGTTCCTGCTGGAAGAGGAATTCGCCATTCCGGTGCGGATCGAGCAGTTGGCGGCGAAACTGAGCATCGCCGAACTGACACGCTTCCTGTCCGGTCCTGCTCTCCGGCCCGCGACCGGCCCCGCGTCTCCCGTCTCTGAGATCGGTCTGCCGGACTGGTTTGTCGAGCGGCTCCGCGGCTTCCTCGATGGCTGGCCCGGCGTGTCCGCCCTGCCAGACGGGCTCGTCCGGAGGGTTGGCAAGGAGCAGAAGGGCATCCCCGTCTTCTGGTGCATGCAGCACCCCGAGGAGGCCATTGGCTTCGAGCAGACGATCGGAACGCGCTTCCCTTCCTATGCGATGCGCTCCGGCATGTTCCTGCTCGAATATGGTACGCCGCTCGCCGACGCGCTCGCGCAGCGTTATGTCGAGGAGATCAAACGGATCTGCCCCGACGGTCCTCTCATCGTGGCGGGAACCTGCCAGGGGGTGAACATCGCCCTTGCCGCCACCCGGTCTCTCGTCGCGGAAGGGCGGGAGGTGCGGCTCTTGGCGGCGGCCGATTGCCGCTTCGCCGAATTGTGCGGCGCTTCGCCGGTGCCGGTTCCCGTGGCGCTGTTCGCTGCCGTTCGCAGCAAGTTCAATCCCTATCGATATTTCCGTTACCCGGAGATCGGACTGCGCAAGCTGGCGCCTCTTGGCCTGCGCCTCGAGAAGATCGACACGAGTTATGCGAAGATCATGCTGGCCCCTGCAATGGAACACTTGGCAAATGGCCTGGAGGCCGCGATCGGCTGGGCAGGGTCACGGACCTCAAATCTGGACGAAGCCCCTGCTCCCGGTCCGCTTGCCATCCATCAGCGTCGCGTCTCTTCACCGCTCAAGACGCTCGAATTGCGGCCGAGAGAGCGCCTGAGCCTCCCCGTAAAGCTGAAAAATACCAGCCCGATCGCCTGGGAGGCGTTCGACCAAAGCGGTTTGGCGTTGGGCAATCACTGGCTGCTCCGCGACGGCTCGATGCTGACATGGTCGGACGGACGGGCGCCCCTGAAGCGGCGCCTGAAGCCAGGGGAGCGCGCTTACATGACGCTCGACATCGTGGCGCCGCACGAGCCCGGCGACTATCTGCTGGAGGTGGACCTGGTCGAGGAAGGTATCCGGTGGTTCGCCGATTTCGCTCTGGCGCCATTGCATATTCCCGTCCATGTGGAGCCGTTGGACGAGAAAGATGGCAAACGATCCGGCAGGTCGCGGCATTCATTCGTGCTTCCCGCTATGTTCGGGCTGGCCGACAGGCTTCCTCTCCTGACGGCAGCAAGGAGAGAAAGGAAATAGCAGCGCCTTTTCGCGTCGTCGGACCGCCGCCAAACTCGGCGCAGGCGGGAAGCCTCGCGCCCGCTGCGCATCTGGTGACGAGGGAGGTCAATCATCACATACAGCGATATTCTCCTGGTCGGGGCGGGACTCTCGGGCGCGGTGATCGGCCGTGAGCTGGCCGAAGCCGGCCACCGTGTCACCGTCGCCGACTCCCGAAATCACGTCGCCGGCAACTGCCACACCGAGCGCGACCCTGAAACCGGGGTGATGACCCATATCTATGGCCCCCATGTCTTCCACACGGATGATGAGGAAGTATGGGCCTACATGAACCGTTTCGCGCGCTTCATGCCCTATACGAGCCGGGTCAAGATCACGGCGCGGGGCATGGTGTTCTCGTTGCCTGTCAACCTGCACACGATCAATCAGTTCTTCGGTACCGCGATGCGGCCCGACGAGGCCCGCGCCTTTATCCTTGGAAAGAGGGACGCCTCGGTCACCGATCCGCGAACCTTCGAGGACCAGGCCCTGTTGCTGATAGGACGCGAACTCTACGAGGCGTTCTTCAAGGGCTACACGATGAAGCAATGGGGGCGCCATCCCAGCGAGCTTCCCGCCTCGATCCTGAAGCGGCTTCCGGTGCGCTTCAACTACGACGACAACTATTTCGCCCACAGGTTTCAGGGCATGCCCGAACACGGCTACACCCAACTCGTGCAGGCGATGCTCGATCATCCGAATATCGAGGTGTGCCTGAATACCCTGATCCGACGTGGAGACGTGAGTGGATACGACCATGTCTTCATCGCCGGAGCGATCGACGCTTGGTTCAGCCACGATCTCGGCCGGCTCGGCTATCGTACGCTGGATTTCCAGCGCTTTACCCACGAGGGCGACTATCAGGGCTGCGCGGTGATGAACTATGGCGACCAGGAGGTGCCCTGGTCACGGATCACCGAGCACAAGCATTTTTCCCCTTGGGAAAGCCACGATGCTTCGGTGCTGTACAAGGAGCTTCCGCGCGAATGCGGGCCGGACGACATCCCTTATTACCCGATACGCCTGGTGACCGAGAAGCGGCTGCTCGCGGACTATGTCGCGCACGCCCGCGCCGAGCACGGCGTTACCTTTGTCGGCCGGCTCGGCACCTATCGCTATCTCGACATGGACGTGACCGTTCGCGAGGCGCTGGACACCGCAAGAGCCTATCTCGCCTGTCTCGAGGAAAGCCAAACCATGCCGGCATTCGCCCGCGATCCCCTGGGCTGACCCCGCACGCCATTTCGCGCCGGCTCAAGGATGCGCTTCGAGCGTCGAAATCTCCAGCGTCTTGGTCAATTGCCTGCGGGCGACCTTGGCGATGCCGTGCAGCGCTTCGCGGCGATCGCGGAAGGCACGACGGTCCTTCCACCAGATCGAGCACATCCGCACCCCCATCGCGAGCCGCCCGACCACGAGGTCGCCATTGTCGAGAAGGCCGGCGAAGGACAAGGGAACGGTGCGTCGGGTCAAGGCGAATAGATCTTTCAGCCGCTGCTCCTCGACGGTCGAGGCCGGGCGGCCCGATGCAGCGATCGCCGATTTCAGCACCTTGCCAACGGGGCGGGTGTGATGGACGGCAACCGTATCGAGTATCGCCGCTCTGAAAGCGCCGCTTTCGGGCCACCTGCACCAGATGTAGTCGAGTCCGAAGCCGCTCATCGTATCGCGAAAGAAGGGCAACGCCCGAAGCAGGATCTCGCGCCCGAGGCAGGGGGCCATGATCTCGACATAGTTGGTATATCGCAGCCGAAACCCGGGGCATTGGCTGAAAATGAAATGCGAGAAATAGCTGTCCCTGGTCAATGCCGGCTGTGCCACAGCAAGGCAATTGCTTCGGCACAGCTCGAAGATAGCGTTCACGTCCTCGGCGGCGGCGTCTATGTCGTCGTCCGGCAGCCAGAAATAGTCATATGCGTCTATGTCGAGACCTGCCAGGGTGTGAAAGAGACCGTCCCATTTTCCGCCCTTGACCAGAACGGCGGAAGCGCCGTCCACCCTCTCGAAGGCATTGAACGCTTCTTCGTCGTAGTAACTGACGACGAGATCATAGCTGCGCTCGGCGCGAGGCAGTTCCAACCAGCGCCCGTGCAATGAACGGGGGCCCGCCCGGACAACCACCAGATTTCTGCGTCTCATTCCGGAAACGAAAGCAGTTTACGCATTTCGCACAACACGGGTATCCGGTCCACGCGTAGGGGAGACCGCAGGCGGCCAAGGCCCATTAGCCACTGATAGCGCAGATTCCTCGACAGCCGACGCCAAGGTGTCCAGGGCTTGGTGGGCGCGCGAAGGACTTCGATGCTGCTCCCGCCATTCGGCTGAACGGAAACGAGTTGCGGCTGGACAAGCAGGATCGGAACATGATGCTCCCAATAATGTTTGAGATCCATGTCGATGGGACGGCTGACCTTCCGCGTCTGCGCCAGCAGCGCTGTGGCAGCGTCCCGGCCCAGAAGGTAGCTTGTGGTGCGGCCGGGCAATCGGCTCGTCAGCACAAGATCGACCCCCGCAAGCCTGCCCACGACCTTGCCGGTCCGTGCCGGGCTGTCGAGCTTGACCAAGGCATGCTCGAAGGCGGCTTTGTGCCTTGCGACCGACCGGAGAAAATCAATACACGCCGGGAGCAGCAGCAGGTCGTCTTCGCATACCAACGCGACCGGAGCCGAACCCTCGGAGACCTTCCGCCAGATGGCCCGGTGGCCGAGAACGCATGCGATCTCCCCCTGGCTTAGAGGGCGTTTGAAGTTCCGCGCGTTGCGGACCCTGTCATAGTGGTATTCGAGCTCCGTATTCGACATGCGACGGCCGTCAATCGCGTCGATGAAATCGAAATTCAATCCGTGCCGTGCAAACTCCCTACGCACCGCCTCGCGCCGGGAGGCGGCGTCGACAAGGCTCAGGACATAGATCGGGATCGACATTCCGGCTTGGCCGCCCGCCCCAGTTCAAAGCTTCCGATACAATGCAGAATACGGCTTCACACGGGTAACTTCTACAGAGTGTCCGAAGATACACTGAATAACGGGACTTTCGGCGCGGGACGCGGGCGTCGCCATCGCCGCCGACCCATTGGCGCTTCGGGCCAGGCTGCTGGAAACCTGCGTATCCGGCCGGTCCGTCATCATGCTCGCAGACTGTTTCTGAACGCCAGGATGCGCTGGACTGCCTCGTCCAGTGCCTGACGCGACAGTCCTCCTTCCGCGACCGCTTCTTCCATCCATGAAGCCAAGGATCCTGGCAGGTCGTGATCCGGATGTTCCCGGTTCCGGATGATGAGAAGATCATTGCCGGCGCTCAATGCCTGGAGGGCCACCCAGCGACGTTCCTTGCCGAACCCGACCGCGCCCATGTCGAGATCGTCGGTAATCGCGACGCCGCGAAATTCCAGCTTTTGCCGCAGGAGGCTGGTTACGATATCCGGCGAGAGAACGGCAGGCAGTCCATCGGCAGACAGATTGCGACAGAGCGAAAAGCCGCTCATGACGGCGGAAACTCCGCCGGCGCCGATGAGGTGCCCGAAGGGGTAGAGATCAGACGCCGACCATTCCGTCGACAGGTCCGGGAGCACCTTGTGACTGTCGGTCAGCGCGCCTCCTTGTCCGGGGAAATGCTTCAGGGCGCAGTGTATCCCCCTGGCGGCAAAGCCTTCGACGAACGCGCGGGCATAGGCTGCGACCTTGAGCGGATCCTTGCTGAAGCAGCGGCCGAACCGGCCGATCGCCGGATTGTCGGGATTCTCCAGATCGACAACAGGAGCGAGATTCAGGTTGAATCCGAACCTGGCGACCGAACTGGAGGCGTCGGCGTAGAGTTTCCGTGCTTCCTCCACCGAAAAGTGCTCTGCCACCTCCTGCGCCGAAGGCAGGCGCTGGCATCCATGCTTCTCGACCAGTCGCTGGACCGCACCCCCTTCATGGTCGATTGCAAGGATGATTTTGCGTGGCGACTGGCTGCGAAAAAGCTGCGTTATTGCGAGCAGATCATCGGGATCGCCCACATTCTCCTTCACAAAAATGACGCCACCAACCTCGCCCGCGCGAATCTGCCTTGCAAGCGCCTGGGCCGAACGGGAGTTGGGCTTGCTTCCGGCAAAACCGGCGACCAGCATCTCGCCTGCGATCGTCTTGAATTCCGCCGACGGGCTCGGCCGCCCCGATCGCGACCCCGCCGTAACCAGGGACAACCCCATCAGTCCGGTCAGAAGCGCACGTCGCTTAATTGGCTTGGAGTATAACGCCCCCGCCCCGAAGCCCATAGTCAGGCCCGCCCCCAATCATCCTGGCTCCACGATAGTAGCGTCCCCTGCGCACAGCAAGTGTTTAAGAGCACCCCGGCGGCCTCGCCAGCATCGGCAAGGGGCTCTGGCGCGGAGCCGCTTGCGCATTTCATGACCGCGACCCGGAAAGCTCGAGCCCCGTGCCCTGCGAGCTCTTGATCCGGCATCCTTTAATTCAGCCGGAAAAGAGATCGTGGGCCCGGGCGCGGAAGGCCGCATCGATCGCGAGGAAGCGCGCGCGCGCGGCAAGACCCATTGCGCGTTTGGAGGCGGGAGACAGCTTGATCAGCGCCTCTATCGCGCGTTCGAGTTCGACCGGGTCAACGAAGAAATTCGTGCCGAGATGTCGTGGCTCCGAGCGGCAATAGGGAACCAAGATGCCGCAATCGGGCGTGATATGCTCGTTCATCGGAGGGGCGTCCG
>JBQCFA010000045.1:0-2002 GCA_051959695.1 Rhizobiaceae bacterium | reverse complement strand
AGCCCATAGGTGAGAAGCACGCCAAGGATCATGACCACGACCAGCCCTGCATACATTTTCTCGGGGTTGAGCACCTCCCAATAGTAGAAAGTCATGTAGCCGACGCCCTGCTTGGCGCGCAGGAACTCGACCGAGATGATGACAATGAGCGCCGTGCCGAGGGCTAGCCTCAGCCCGGCGAATATGACCGGCAACGCGGCTGGAATGATGACATGGCGGTAGAGCCCGAGCCCGCGCGCGCCGTAGTTGCGCCCCGCCATGATGAACACTGGGTCGATGTCGCGGACACCGGCCATCGTGTTGATGGCCATGAGGAAGAAGACCGAAAGCGCCACGACCGCGATTTTCGGCCCCTCGCCGAAGGGATCGGCAAACATCAGCATGACGATCGGGAAGATCGCGATCTTCGGCAGCACGTAGATAGCCGAAAGCGTCGTGTCGAGCATCAGCCGCACGGTCTGGTTGATGCCCATGACGACACCCAGCAGGATGCCCGGAATGGCGCCGATGACGAACCCGGCCGCGACGCGCCCGAGCGTGGCCCAGACATGGCTTTCCGCGAACAGGCCCCAGACCCCCGCCCAGCCGTTGCTTTCGAATTTCGATGGGATCAGCCAGGGCCGTCCGAGCAGGCTTGTTTCGGAGAAGCGGTCGAAATGGACCGTCACGTCCCAGAGCGCCCGGGCGATGCGCGTCGGCTGCGGGAACCAGAGCGGATTGAGGATGCCGGCGTCGACGATCCATTGCCAGGCAACGAGCGCCAGCACGGGAAAGCCGAAGGCAAGCGTGCGTTCGTAGAGCTTGCGACGCTTCGGCGGCACGGCGCGTCCGACCCGCTCGGCGGCGAGCACGACCAGCACGAAGTCTCCGAGGAGCGCCAGCCACCAGAGCGCCGCCCACAGAGCGGTGAGATAGAGGGCGCCGTTCCACAGGATTCCAATTCCGGTCAACAGCGCGAGAGTCGTTGCAAGCGACCGCTCCGCCGGACGCTGGCCCGCAGCCACGCCGCTCACGCCTGCATCTCCATCGCCCGCGTCACCTCGCGCCCGAGCTGTTCCCAGATCGCGCCGCGCAGTTCGGCGAATTCGGGCGTGTTCAGCGTTTCGACCGTGCGGGGCCGTTTTATCCCGATATGGAAAGTGGTGAGCAGGCGGCCGGGATGTGCCGTCATCAGGATCACCCGGTCGCCGAGCAGGATGGCCTCGTCGAGGCTGTGGGTGATGTAGACGACGGTCTTGCGCGTCTCCTCCCATATGCGCAGCAACTCGTCCTGCAGCACGATGCGCGTCTGCGCATCGAGCGCGCCGAGCGGCTCGTCCATCAGGAGCACTTCCGGATCGTTGGCGAGCGCGCGGATGATCGACACACGCTGCTTCATGCCGCCGGAGATCTGGTGCGGATAGTAGTTCGCGAATTTGCGCAGGCCCACGCGTTCGAGCCAGTGGCGGGCGACCTCTAGCCGCTCGGCCTTGCCGATGCCGCGCATCTGCAGGCCGAAGGCGACGTTTTCGATCACCGTCTTCCACGGAAAGACGGCATACTCCTGGAAAACGACGCTGTTGAGCGGCTTCTTAGGGTCGCTGCCGGGCCGAATCCGGATGGTCCCGGAGCTGTGGCTGTCGAGGCCCGCGAGCATCCTCAGATAGGTGGACTTGCCGCAGCCGGACGGGCCGACGATGCAGACGAACTCGCCATCGGCGACGTCGAGGCTGAAATCGTCTACCGCCACCATCGGTCCGGAGACGGTGTCGTAGACCTTGGTCACGTTGCGCGTAACGATGCGGGGCGCCGCTTCCGGCGCCCGCGCGTTGGTCTCTTTCATGGGAGCGGCTCCGTCATGGCCGGAGAAGGATCCGGCCGCGTCCGGCCGAATCCCGCCGAAGACGGCATCAGTTCTTGGCTTCCCCGAGATCGGCGATCGCCTTCTCGACGAACTCGGTATCGATGACCTTCTTCAGATCGATCGGCGTGTCGTAGTCGGTGCGGCCGTTCTCGCGATGGA
>JBQCFA010000044.1:0-4986 GCA_051959695.1 Rhizobiaceae bacterium | reverse complement strand
ATCGACGGCGGCGATCGTGCCGTCTGCCTCGACGAACAGGTTTCCGGGATGCATGTCGGCATGGAAGAAGCCGTCGCGCAGCGTATGGCGCAGGAAGGACTGGATGAGATTGGCCGCCAGCGCCTTCAGGTCGTGACCGGCCGCTGCCAGCCCCTCCGTATTCGACATCTTGACGCCGTCGATCCATTCGAGCGTCAGCACGTCGCGCCCGGTGCGTTCCCAGTCGACGGCGGGAACGCGGAAGCCCGGATCGTCCTTCGTATTTTCCCCCAGTTCGGAAAGGGCCGCCGCCTCCAGCCGGAGATCCATCTCCATCCGGGTCGTCTGCGCCAGCGTCTCGGTCACCTCGACGGGCCTCAGCCGCCGGGCGGAGGGCATGAAGCGTTCCTGCAGGCGCGCCGCCAGGAAATAACTTTCGAGGTCGTTTTGGAAGCGCTGGCGCACACCGGGCCGGATGATCTTGACCGCGACACGCCGCGGCGTGTTTCCGTCCGGCACGGCGGCCTCGTGCACCTGCGCGATGGAGGCCGCCGCCACCGGCTCGCCAAAGCGCTCGAACAACTGATCCACCGGCCGGCCGAGCGAGGCCTCAACCGAGGCCACCGCGTCGGTGCGCGGGAACGTCGCCATGCGATCCTGCAGTCCGGCGAGATCGAGCGCCATTTCCTTGCCGACCACGTCGGGACGGGTCGCGAGGAACTGCCCGAGCTTGACGTAGGACGGTCCAAGGCGCTCGACCGCATCGGCCAACCGTTCCGTCCGTCCTTTCCTGACGGCGCGCCTGCGCGCCAATGCCCTGGAGATGCGCCATGCGAATCGGGGCATGCCGGAAAGCTGGTCGCCGGGCAGGGAGGCGAGCACGCCTTCGCGCGCCAGCACCCAGCCGGAATGCATGAGGCGTAGCGACGCGCCGAGCGTGCTCATGTCAGGCCCCAACGATCCGTCAAAGCTTCCAGCCCGAATGCAGCGCCGCGACGCCGCCCGAATAGTTGCGCCAGGTCACGCGCTCGAAGCCTGCGAGGCGCACCATGGCGGCGAAGTCGGATTGGTTTGGGAACTTGCGGATCGACTCGACAAGGTAACGGTAGGAATCGGGATCGCCCGTCACGATGCCGCCGATGCGCGGGATCGCGTTGAACGACCAGGCCTCGTAGGCGCGATCCAGAAGCGGCGTCTCCACCTCCGAAAATTCGAGGCAGAGGAACCGACCGCCCGGCTTGAGCACACGATAGGCTTCGGCAAGCGCGTCGTCGATCTTCGGCACGTTGCGAATGCCGAAGGCGATCGTATAGGCATCGAAGGAGTTGTCATGGAAAGGCAGTTCCTCGGCGTTCGCCTCGACGAAATCGACGTTCCCGGTCAAGCTCCGGCGGGCCGCCCTGTCGCGGCCGACAGCCAGCATCGAACCGTTGATGTCGAGAACGGTGGCATGGGCCGCGCGGTTCGAGGCCTCGACGATGCGAAAGGCAATGTCCCCGGTGCCGCCGGCGACGTCGAGCGCCTTCCAGCCTGCACGCCTCGGCGGGTTGAGCCAGGCCACCATGCCGTCCTTCCACAGGCGGTGCAGGCCGCCCGACATGAGGTCGTTCATAAGGTCGTAGCGTTCGGCGACGCGGTGGAACACCGTATCGACCAGACCCTGCTTCTCGCCATCGCCAACGGAGCGGAAGCCGAAGGAGGTACGCATTCCCTCGCCGGCGGTAGCGCGTTGTTCCGTCATCCCAATTTCCCAATCTCCAGAGCGGCGGGACCATACCCGATCGAAATCCGCGGCGCCATTGTCAACGCCGCGATGAAGAGCCGCGTGGTGAATCTGCCGCGGCGGGACTTTCAAACGAGGCCGTTTCCCTCTATCGCGGGATAAAATTATGGGATGGCCGACGCCTTGGCATTTGTGGGCGCTTTGTCAGTCGCTAGTGGAATGAATTTAACATTCGATACCAGCTTGATGCCGGCCTCCAGATCGAATGTTAAATTTAAAAATTCCACTAGAATCATAAACTTGCTAGTGGTTCTCTTGTTTCCAACATTTGCCTGGTGGCTGATACAAATGGGATGCAAATATTGGAAACGAACCACTAGTATCCGTAAGGAAGAACGCGGAATCCGGGGAGTAGCCAATGCAGGGCGTGACCGTCGTCGACCATCCGCTGGTCCAGCACAAGCTGACCATCATGCGCAGCAAGGAAACCTCCACGGCCGGCTTCCGCCGCCTGTTGCGCGAGATATCGCTGCTGCTCGGCTACGAGGTGACGCGCAACCTGGAACTGACGACCAAGACGATCGAAACGCCGCTGACCTCCATGGAGGCCCCTACGCTTGAAGGCAAGAAGCTGGTCTTCGCTTCCGTATTGAGGGCCGGCAACGGCCTGCTCGAAGGCCTGCTCGACCTCGTGCCAGCCGCGCGCGTCGCCCATATCGGGCTCTACCGCGATCATGAGACCTTGCAGGCGGTGGAATATTTCTTCAAGGCTCCGAGCGACCTTGCCGACCGGCTGATCATCGTCGTCGACCCTATGCTTGCTACCGCCAATTCGGCCATCGCCGCTGTCGAGATGCTGAAGGCCAAGGGCGCCACCAACATGCGCTTTCTCTGCCTGCTGGCCGCGCCGGAGGGCATAGAGCGTTTCACGAGTGCGCATCCGGACGTGCCGGTCTTCACCGCCGCGATCGACGATCGCCTCAACGAGCAGGGATATATCGTTCCCGGTCTTGGCGATGCCGGCGACCGCATGTACGGCACGAAGTAGGTTCCCACCGGAATTTACGCTTCGCTAACCAATGTCGGCGGATTTGCCCGTCGGCACGGCGGCTCGGACGCTCGGTTAAGGCGGCGGTGACGGCAAGGCGGTTAGGCTTGGCGCCTTCTGGAGCCGGGCCTATGAACAAGCTGATCCTCGTGGGAGCCTTCGCCGGCGTGGCGGCCTCCGTGCCGGTGCTTTACCAGCAGAATCCGCAGGCCTTCGAAGCTATGCTGCGCTCCAGCCTGCAATCGCAGGATACTGCCGCGCCGCAACAGGAGCCTTCGCCGCCGCGCCTCGCCTCGGCGGAGGTGGAGCCGGCCTTGCTCGGCCGCAAGGTGCGACTGCCGGCCGACCGGCGCGGTCATTTCGCCGCCGATTTCCGCCTCAACGGCTACAGTGAACAGGCAATGATCGATACCGGGGCGACGCTGGTCGCGATCAACACGTCTACCGCCCGCCGCATCGGCATCGTGCTCACTCCGTCGGATTTCCACTACGAGGTCACCACCGCTAACGGCAAGGTCAAGGCGGCAGCCGCGACGATCGAGGCCGTCCAGATCGGCAAGATCTACGTCGACAAGGTGCAAGCCGTCGTCCTCCAGGATTCAGTGCTCGCCGGCACGCTGGTCGGTATGAGCTTCCTCAAGCGCCTCTCGAAATTCCAGGTCGAGGACGGCTCCATGGTGCTTCAGCAGTAGCGCGGCGGGCTATTCCGTGACCCGCCGCATGATCGGCTTTCGCCGTGCCGGCCGGGTATCGCCGAGCGTGTAGGCCGCGCCAACGGAGGCGACGGCCGCGTCGGCGCCCGCCTGTGAGCGTGCCCGCACGAAAGCCAGGGGATCGCCAGGCCGGACTTCCGCGCCGATAGGCAGCAGGTTCGTGATCCCGACGGCAGGGTCGACGGCATCCTCGGGTTTGCGCCTGCCGCCACCGAGTTCGACCACCGCGAGACCCAATCCGCGCGTGGCGATGCTGGTGACGTAGCCGCCGGCATCGGCCTTTACCGCGATCTCGAATTCCGCCCTGGGCAGGAAGGCGCGGCAATCATCGACGAAGCCAGCGGGACCGCCGAGCGCGCTCACCATTCGCCCGAACGTTTCGGCCGCGCGGCCTCCATCGAGTGCCTCCCTCGCTAGCCGAGCGCCATCGGCGTTGGAGGGGGCGATGCCTGCCGCATGCAGCATCTCGGCCGCCAGCGCCAGTGTCACTTCTTCGAGGCGGCCGTCGCGTCGGACGCCGGTCAGGAAATCGACCGCGTTCTCCACCTCGACGGCATTGCCGGCCGCCGATGCCAGCGGTTGGTCCATGTCCGTGATGAGCGCCGATGTCTTCAGCCCGGCGCCGTTGGCCACCTCTACCAGGCTTTTCGCCAATGCAGAGGCGTCGCGGGCCCGCGCCATGAAGGCGCCATTGCCGGCCTTGACGTCGAGGACCAGCGACTGCAGCCCGGCCGCGAGCTTCTTCGACAGGATGGACGCGGTGATGAGCGGGATGGATTCGACCGTCGCCGTCACGTCGCGGATGGCATAGAGCCGCTTGTCGGCCGGCGCGAGGTTGGCAGTCTGGCCGATGATGGCGCAGCCGGTCTCGCGCACCGCCTTTCGGAAAAGCGCATTGTCCGGCTGGCTGACATAGCCCGGGATCGAATCCATCTTGTCGAGCGTGCCGCCGGTGTGGCCGAGGCCGCGTCCCGAGATCATTGGGACGTAGGCGCCGCAGGAGGCCACGATCGGCGCCAGCATCAGCGAGACATTGTCGCCGACGCCGCCGGTCGAATGCTTGTCGGTGACGGGGCCCGGCAGCTCGGACCATTCGAGCACGTCGCCGGAATCGCGCATGGCGAGCGTCAGCGCCACCGCCTCCTCGCGGCTCATGCCGTTGAAGAAGACGGCCATGGCAAAGGCGGCCGCCTGCCCCTCGGAAACCGCGCCCGAGACGACGCCTTCAACGAAGGCGGCGATATTTTCGGGCGGGAGCGCCCGGCCGTCGCGCTTGCGGCGGATGAACTCGGCGGGAAGCATCAGGTCGTTACACCCCGAACGGCGTCCAGATCGACTTGATACGCGTTGCCTTGAACAGGAATTCCTCTCCTTGTCCCTCGGTGGGATCGTGCCAGTCGCGCGCCTTGCCGTTGTTCACCCAGGTGAGCTTCAAATTGCCGGCGGATTCACGCTCCACCATCGCCGAGCCCTCCGCCGAGCCGAAATACCAATGAGCGGCGATGTCGTCATGCTTGGCGATC
>JBQCFA010000043.1:0-14126 GCA_051959695.1 Rhizobiaceae bacterium | reverse complement strand
CGGCAAGGCTTCTCGAACGCGAACTGTCGAAGGAAGGCTACCAGCCGAAGATCATCGCCATAGGCACCAACACCGACCCTTACCAGCCGATCGAGAAGAAATGGCGGATCATGCGCGAGATCCTGGAGGTGCTGGAGGCCTACAACCATCCGGTCGGCATCGTAACCAAATCAGCGCTGGTGGCGCGCGACATCGATATCCTGTCGCACATGGCCGAGAAGGGGCTGGCCAAGGTCGCGCTTTCGGTGACGAGCCTCGACCGGACGCTGGCACGGACGATGGAGCCGCGCGCGGCGACGCCGCCGAAGCGGCTGGAGACGATCCGGCAACTCGCGGAAGCTGGCATTCCCACCTCGGTGATGGTGGCGCCGATCATTCCCGGCCTCAACGACCAGGAGATCGAGCGCATCCTCGATTCGGCCAGGGCCGCCGGCGCGCGCGAGGCGGGCTACGTCATCCTGCGCCTGCCGCTCGAGGTCAGCCCGATCTTCAAGGACTGGCTGCTTAGGCACTATCCCGACCGCTACCGGCACGTGCTGTCACTGGTGCGCTCGATGCGTGGCGGCAAGGATTACGATGCCGAATGGGGCAAGCGCATGAAGGGGAACGGCCCCTATGCCTGGCAGATCGGGCGGCGCTTTGAGCTTGCCGCGCGCAAATACGGGCTCAACCTGGAAAGGACGAAGCTGAGGACCGACCTCTTCAAGGCGCCGAAGGGAGCCGGCGAACAATTGATGCTTCTTTGAGTTCGATGGATGCCGCCCGCTCCGGATGTATCACTTGTGTCATTCGCGGGCAGTATCCTTCCCATTCCCCTCCCGCCTGTGCCCCTCGCAGGCGACGGTGCCTTTCCGGCGACCGCCCCAATCGCCGGAAAGGGGTTGCGGAGAATCGGGGCGGATGCGAGCATCGCCGCATAATGGCTCGTTCGCGCTCCGATTCTCCGCTCTTGTTCGACATGCCCCTTGCGCCCGATTTCTCGATGGAAAAGCGCGCCAGGCGGCGCGGCTTGTGGCCGGTGGCGGGGCTCGACGAAGCCGGGCGCGGCCCGCTGGCCGGGCCGGTGGCGGCGGCGGCCGTCATCCTCGACCCGAAGCGGATTCCCGAAGGCCTCGACGATTCCAAGCGGCTGACGGCGGCCGAGCGCGAGGCTCTCTTCGCGGAGATCCTGGGAAGCGCGCTTGCGGTCTCGGTGGCGTCGGTTTCGGCGGGGGGCATCGATCAGCGCAACATCCTGAGGGCGAGCCTCGAAGCGATGCGGCGGGCGCTCGTCGGCCTCTCCGTCGCGCCGAGACTGGCGCTCGCCGACGGGCGCGACGTGCCTCCCGGCCTCCCCTGCCCGGCGGAGGCGGTGGTGAAGGGCGACCAGCGTTCGCAATCGATCGCGGCGGCCTCGATCGTCGCCAAGGTGACGCGGGACCGCATGATGACGCAGGCCGGCCGCGTGCACGGGCATTTCAGTTTCGGGGTGCATATGGGCTACGCGACGGTGAGGCACCGCGCCGAGATCGCGGACCATGGGCCGCTGGCGCGGCTGCATCGCGCCTCCTTCGCGCCATTCCGCCTGGAGACGGTGGAGATCGAAGTCGAGGAGGAACTGGTCCTCTCGGAACAGTAAAGCCGCCCCGACGAGGCCGGGACGGCTTCAGGATTTCAGGTAACCGACGAAGCTCAGTTGAGCTTGGATTTCAGCGCCTGCAGCGAGGATTCGAACAGGCTCGCCGCGGCCTTCGCGTCGACCTTGGCGGCGATGGTCGTGCGCGCGGCCTCGACGGCGATGTCGGCCGCCAGCGAGCGCACCTCGTTCACCGCGTCGCGCTCGGCCTGGGCGATCTTCTGCTCGGCCGAAGCGGTGCGGCGGGCGACGTAATCCTCGGCCTTGGCCTTGGCGTCCTCGACGAAAAGCTCAGCCTCGCGCTTGGCGGCCGTCAGAATGTCGGCGGCTTCCGCCTCCGCTTCCTTGCGTTTCTTCTGATATTCGGCGAGCAGCGATTTCGCCTCGTCGCGCAACCGCTTGGCCTCGTCGAGTTCGTCGCTGATGCGCTTTCCGCGCTCGTCCAGCGATTTCGCCAGCAGCGCCGGTGCCTTGATGTAGAGGCAGATGCCGAGGAAGATGATAAGGCCGATCAGCGCCCAGAGGGTGGCCCAGGATGTCGCGTCCATATGTGGCTACTCCCTCGCGGCCTTTACGGCCGTCGCGATGTCCGATTTTGGCGCCGGTTTGCCGAGCAGCCGCTCGACGATCATCGACGCGGTTTCCTCGGCGATAGAGCCGACGTCCTTCATGGCCGACGCCTTGACCGAGGCGATGCGCTTTTCGGATTCGGCAAGCTTCGCATCGAGGCCGGCCTCGACCTTCTTGCGATCGTCCTCCGCCTTGGCCCTCGCCTCGTCGCGCGCCTTGGTGGCGATCTCGTGCGCCCGGGCGCGAGCGTCGGCCAGTTCCTGCTCGTAGGCGGCCACCGCTGCGTCCGCCTCCTCCTTCATGCGCGCCGCCTCCTCGAGATTGCCAGCGATCGTGTGACGGCGATGCTCGATCGTGCCGCCGATCTGCGGCATCAGCACCTTCTTCACGAAATAGTAGAAGGCGATGAAGGTTATCGCCAGCCAGAGGAGCTGCGAGGGAAAGTATTCCGGATTGAACGGAGGAAAGGACTCGTGGCCGCCGGGTGCGGCAACGCCCTCATGTGCCTCTGTCGGGGCCGGAGTCTCAGCGTATGCGGAGGTCACGAACATGCGATCTTCCTATCGGAAAGCCGGCCGCGCGAAGCGGCCGGGCCTGGCTCCCGGCTTTCTTCAGACGGCGAAGAGAAGCAGAAGAGAGATCAGCAGCGCGAAGATGCCGAGCGCCTCGGTCACCGCGAAGCCGAAGATCAGCCGGCCGAACTGGCCGTCCGCGGCAGAGGGGTTGCGCAGCGCCCCCTGGAGATACTGGCCGAACAGGTTGCCGACGCCGATGCCGGCGCAACCGGTTCCAATGGCGGCTATGCCCGCACCGATCAACTTTGCTGCTTCCGCGTCCATTTTCTACTCCTTCTCGATCTGACGAAACGTTGCGGATGGATGTGGCGGTTCCCCGCCGATGACTGCCCCGGTGATGAACTAGTGCCCCGGGTGGATGGCGTCGTTGATGTAGATGCAGGCCAGCATCGCGAACACGTAGGCCTGCAGGAAGGCGATCAGGATCTCGAGCGCGGTCAGCCCGACCACCATGATGAGCGGCAGGACGGCGCCCGCCACGCCCAGAACGCCGAGCGTGCCGAGCGAAAAGACGAAGCCCGCGAAAACCTTCACCGTGATGTGACCGGCAAGCATGTTGGCGAAAAGACGGACGGAGTGGCTGACCGGGCGGGTGAAGAAGGAGATGACTTCAATGATGACGACCAGCGGCAGAAGCGCGATGGGAATGCCGCTTGGCACGAACAGCTTGAAAAAGTGGAAGCCGTGGCGGAGGAGGCCGGCGATCAGCACCATGAGGAAGACGACCAGCGCCAGCGCTACCGTGACGATCAACTGGCTGGTCACCGTCGGGAAATAGGGGAACATGCCCAGCAGGTTCGCCATCAACACGAAAACGAAGAGCGTGAAGATGAAGGGGAAGAAGCGCATCCCCTCGTTGCCGGCGGAATCCTTCAGCATGGCCCCCGCGAACTCGTAGGTCATCTCGGCGACCGACTGGGCGCGCCCCGGGACGACGCTGCGGCGGAAGGTGGCCCAATAGAGCAGGCCGCCCGACAGCACCACCGCTATGACCATGAACAGCGCGAAATTGGTGAACGACAGATCGTAGCCGCCGACATGGATCGGCACGATCGTATTGATGTGGAACTGGTGGATAGGGTCAACCCGATCAGCCGCCAATTTCAATCCCCGTCATTACCGGCCGCGTGCGGCCCTTGCCGTTCAGTTCGGTCAGCGCCCGCCGGCGTCGCCGTCGTCCTTGCCGGAACCGGATATCCTGGGCTCGGCGACCATTCCGGCCGAACGAAGGATACTGAGGATTCCGGCGCAAAAGCCCAGGAGAAGGAAGACGATCAATCCCCAGGGCGACGTGCCCGCGAAACGATCGATCACCCAACCTATTGCCGCGCCGAACAGGATGCCGGCGATGAACTCGCCGGAAAGCCTCAACGCGACGGCGTAACCGCTCGCAATTCCCGACCTTGCAGGCGTCCCCTCTTCCCGCTCCTCCTGCCTCTGCCGCGCAAGCGCGCGGTCGAGTTGCATTCGGCGGCGGTCCAATTCGCTGTCGCCGACCTCGGATGGACGCCTGTCGCGAGGGTCGTTTCCTCCGGTCTCATCAGGCCTTTTCGATCCGGCCATGAAACCTCCGCACCCGCCAGGCGCGTCCATCGGGCCTGCCGCAAAGTCGGGCGCAACATAGTTTGCGCACCGCACCCAGTCAAGCCGGGCGGCGGCATATCGGATGCTTATGATTATCCTTTATTTTCAGACAGTTATCTTAGTGCGACAAACCGCCATGCCGCAGCCTGGGGACGCGTCGACGGGAATCCGCCGGTCCTAGTCCCAGCCGCCGCCATAGGTACGATAGAAGACGTGGCGACCGATCTTCTTCATCTTCTCCATGGCGCGCGCCCAACGCGGATGCACGTAGGTCGCGTGATAATGGGTGGAGGAACCTACTTCCGGCAGCCAGATCCTGCCGGCCGTCACGGCCAGCGCCACGTCCTCCGCGATCGTCCAGGAGCGCTTGTCGGCGACGCGGTCCCTCACCCCGTCGCAGGCAAAGGAGAACTGGCAGCCGTTCCGCCAATCCTCGTTCTGATAGACCACCCCGCACACCGTGTTGGGATAGGCCGGGTTGCGCACGCGATTGAGGATGACCTGGGCGACGGCGGCCTGGCCTTTCACCGGCTCGCCGCGCGCTTCGAAATAGACGCCAGCCGTCAGACATTGCTGCTCGCCCTTGGAGAAGACCAATGGCGGCAGCGGGCTGCTAACCCATGCGTGGTCGCCGGGTTCCATGGGCGGGATGAAGCGGCCAGCCTCCGGGTTCTCATCCTTCATGAGACTTTCGAAGGGCGACTTCTTCTCGTAGTCGGGCTTGGCCGAGGCATAGGCGAGGATGTCGGGATGGTCGTTGTTGACGAGCGCCGCCACCATCACCGGCAGGCCGGCGGCCGGATCGCGATCGGCCTTGGGGTGGAAGGCTTCGGCGATCTGGATCTCCCTGCCTTTTATGGCCGGCTTGGCGAACGCCATCTTCAGTTCGCCCTTGAGCGACGGATCGATCAGGAAGCTCTGCCGCTCCAGCACCGTCCCGGCATTGAAGGCTTTCGGCGGCGCGACAGGCACAACCCGGACAACGCGCCCACCCTTGTCGCGGCGATTTATGCGCTCTTCGTCCGGTATCGCACTGGCGACGCCTTCCTTGGACAGGAAAGCCACCTTCCCGATGCCCGGCGCCTCGATGCCGGCGCCGGAGATGGACGCGGTCGCGGCGCTGTCGGCGGTGAAGCGGACTTCAGCCTGCTGGACCGAGCCCGCGGCGGATTTCTCGATATAGGCGTCCCAACGGGCGCCCGCTTTGTCGGGGCCGGAAAGCAGGCTGACGATGTCCTGACGCGCCGAGACCGTGGGGAAGCCGATCCAGATGGCGAGGCCCAGGACGAACGGCGAAAGGAGAGCGTGATCGCGGCTCAGACGACGCAGCCGCTGCATGACCCCAGAACGCACCGACACTCTCCAGAACGCAACAATTCAACTGGAATGGAGAATGGTCCATTAACCTTGATGGAGCGTTAATGAGAGCTGGAACCGCGACCGGTCTTCATCTTTTCCTGGCGCGCCCCGCATAGGGGTTCTCAGGCGCGCGCAACACCATGCGGATCGGGGTGCCGGGCATGTCGAAATCCGCGCGCAGGCCGTTGACGAGATAGCGTATGTAGGACGCCGGCATCGCGTCGGGACGCGAGCAGGAAACAACGAAGCCGGGCGGCCTCGTCTTCACCTGCGTAAGATATTTCACCTTGAGGCGGCGGCCCGAGACGGCGGGGGGCGGATGGTGCGCGAGCACGGCTTCGAGCCAGCGGTTGAGACGGCCGGTCGAGACGCGACGGTTCCAGATCTCGTGCGCCTTCATCACGGCGTCCATGAGCTTGTCCGTGCCGCGTCCCGTCTCGGCGGACACCGGGACGGCCAGCACGCCACGCACCTGCGGCAGCAGCCGATCGGTCTTTTCACGCAGCTCGGCCAGCAGTTGCTGCGGATGCTCGATCCTGTCCCACTTGTTGAAGCCGATCACCAGCGCGCGGCCTTCGCGGATGACGAGGTCGGCGATCTGCAGGTCCTGCTTCTCGAAAGGCATCGTGGCGTCGAACAGAACCACGACGACTTCGGCGAAACGAACCGCACGCAGGGCGTCGGCGACGGACAGCTTCTCCAGTTTTTCCTGCACGCGCGACCTGCGGCGCATGCCGGCAGTGTCGAAGAGCTTCATCCTGCGGCCGCGCCACTCCCAATCGACCGATATGGAATCGCGCGTTATGCCGGCCTCCGGGCCGGTGAGAAGGCGCTCCTCGCCCAAAAGCGTATTGATGAGAGTGGACTTGCCCGCGTTTGGCCGGCCGACGACGGCGATGCGCATGGGTTTCGTCGCGTCATAGGCCGGGACCTGGTCTTCCTCGAAATCTTCGACATCCTCCCCGATCAGGGGCGCCTCATCCGCCACCGGCTCGGGCTCCTCCGCAAGCGCCCGGTCTTCGCCGACCGCCACGATGATGGCTTCACGCAGATCGGGCAGGCCCTGGCCATGCTCCGCCGAAATAGGGATGGGTTCGCCCAGGCCGAGCTCCCAGCCCTCGAGCATGCCCGCCTGCGCGCCGCGCGCCTCCGCCTTGTTGGCGACGAGGACGACGGGCTTGCCGGACCGCCTCACGAGGTCGGCGAAGGCACGGTCGTCCGGTGTCGTCCCCGATTTGGCGTCGATAAGGAACAGCACGAGATCGGCCCCGGCGATCGCGGCTTCCGTCTGCGTACGCATGCGTCCGGCGAGGCTTGCCGCCGGCGCGTCCTCCAGCCCGGCCGTGTCGACGATGTCGAAACGGAGATCATAGAGCCTGGCGGGATGCACGCGGCGGTCGCGGGTAACGCCCGGAAGATCGTCGACAAGAGCCAGCTTGCGGCCGGCGAGCCGGTTGAACAGCGTCGACTTGCCGACATTGGGGCGACCGACGATCGCTGCGGTGAAGCGCATCTGGTCCTACTTGGCGTCGCCAGACCCGCGAATCAGCTCAGCCATCAGATTGGCGCGCTGGCGGATGGACACGGGAGCCGTGGCGTCGCCCGAAATCCCGTCGAAAAGCTTGAGCGCGTCTGCCGTCTTTCCGTCCTTCCATGCGGCGAGGCCGAGCGTCTCGCGTGCTGAAAAGCGCAGCGGATTGCTGTCGTCGGTCAACGCCTCGGCATGTCTGGCGACATCCGCATAGCTCCCGTGATCGACGAGGAGATAGGCCGACCGCAAGTTGGCGATGTCGCGGATCGCCTGCGGGATGGACTTGTCACCGGCAACCTGGTCGAAGCCGGCGATCGCGCCCTTGTAGTCCTTGTTGTCGGCAAGCGCGGTTGCGGCACGCATACGAGCGAGGACCGGATAGACCCCATGTCCGGTCTTCTCGAGTTCGTCCAGCGCCTTGATCGCCTCGTCCGGCTTGCCGTCATTGGCCAAGGTCAGCGCCCGGGCGAAGGCGTCTCCGGAAGAAGCGGCCTGTTTCGACTGCCAATAATCGTAGCCGCGCCATCCTGCCGTGGCGAGAACGATAACGATCGCCACGGCCAGGGCCCAGAGGCCGTACTTCTCGAAAAGAGCCTTCGCCTGGTCCTGGCGATACTCCTCGTTGACCTCGCGAATGAAATTGTCGTCCGCCATGCAAACCACCGCGTTTCCCGGCGGCAAGGGGACCGAAGCCGCCCCTTAAAGCGCCCAAAACCAGAATGAAGCCTGCCTTTTAGCCGAAAATCCCCGGCATGAAAGGGGGGCGCGGCAAAAAGGCCGCGAGCGTACTATGGCAATGGGCTGACGCCGAAGAGCCATTCGTGGAGCCGCCAGACGAAAAGCGCATAGACGAGAAGCCCGGCAATGATCGCGACGACATCGTTGCCGATAGGCCCCGCCGCCGGGATCGGCGCGGCGCGGCGCTTCACGGATATGCGGTCGAAAACCGCCCATACGAGAAAGGAGCCGAACAGCAGGATCGAGGCAAGATCGCCATTCGCCAGAAGGTGGGCGATCGCCCAGATCTTGACCGCGACCAGCATGGGGTGCTTGAGCCGCGGCTTCAGCCGCCCCGGCGGCGCTGCATAGACGGCCAGGGCGACGAAGGCAAAGATCATCAGCAGCGCCGTGACGTGCTTCATCCACAAGGGCGGCTCGTAAAGGACCGGGGCATCGGGCCGGGCCAGCCCGTAGCCCCACACCAGAAGCACGAAACCGACGACCGAGACGAGCGAATAGATGCCCTTCCAGGGTCCCTCGCCCATTGCCGCGATGCGCCTGTCGCGCCAGCGCGGCGCGACGATGCGCACGCAATGGACGCCAAGGAAGATGACCAGGCCGATGATAAGGACGCTCATGCAACCTCGCTATTTGACTGGCGGCAAGCCAGCCTAACCGACCTTGGCCGATTTGAAAAACGCATGTTCATTTTGGCGAGGCGCCCTCTGCACCTCGCCTGATCATGGAAATGCGCTAGAATCGTCCACACCATCATAAGGAGAACCAGA
Organism: Rhizobiaceae bacterium; assembly: GCA_051959695.1. GTDB lineage: Bacteria > Pseudomonadota > Alphaproteobacteria > Rhizobiales > Rhizobiaceae > Mesorhizobium_L. The sequence continues at coordinate 5,384 of JBQCFA010000043.1, read as the reverse complement.
TGCCCGACATCCAGCCGTCCCTTACCGAAATCGAAGACCGCATCGCGATCGTCAGGGAAAACCTGCGCGAACTTACCGAGCAGGCGACGGCATCGCTCGGCGAGGCGGATGACGACCGGGCCGCCGACCGCATCGCCGAGCAGGAGGAAGAGCTGAAGTCGCTCGAGGAGGAGCGTGACAGGATTGTCGCTGGCACGCCAAGATAATCCCCGCCGGGCGGGAGACGCATCGCCGCCACAATTCCTCCCTATCAGCGCGCTCCGATCGATCGGGAATCCTGTTCCGCATGCATCTTGCCCCACGTATCGTGTCGGCCCTCGCCCTATGCCTGCTGGCGCCAGTGCTGCCGGCTGACGCACAGGCTTCAAAGCCGCAGTTCGTCGCCATCTCGTTCGATGGGGCCAACGCCCTCTCGCAATGGGAGCGCAGTCGCGAGCTTGCCCGCCGCACCGGTGCCTCCTTCACCTATTTCGTCTCCTGCGTCTTCCTGCTGACGCGGGCGGATCGGGATATCTACCATCCGCCCGGGCACGCCGCCGGCGCTTCCAATATCGGCTTCGCGCCCTCCAAGGAGGATGTCGCCTGGCGCCTGCGCGAGATGTGGACGGCGCGGCTCGAAGGCCACGACATCGCCAGCCATGGCTGCGGCCATTTCGACGGCAAGGACTGGGGTCGCGCCGACTGGTCGGCGGAATTCAGGCAGGTACGGTCGATCGTGCGCGATGCCTGGATGATCAACGATGTGCCCTACGAACCGGCCGGCTGGAAGGAATTCGCGGAAACCGGCATTGTCGGCTTCCGCGCGCCCTACCTCGCCACCAGTCCCGCGCTGGACGCCGCGCTTGCCGACAACGGATTCCTCTACAGCGCCAGCGGCGTTTCGCGCGGGCCGCAAATGCCCTTCGAGCGGAACGGCGTGGTCCAGTTTGCGCTGCCGACCGTTCCCGAGGGGCCCTCAGGCCGCCGTGTCATCGCCATGGACTACAATCTCTATGTCCGTCATTCGGGCGGCAAGGAAGACACGGCGCACGCGGATGAGTATGAGGATCGGGCCTATCAGGCATTCCACGCAGCCTTCGAGCGCCAGTATGACGGCGAACGCATCCCGCTCCAGATAGGCTTCCATTTCACGTTGATGAACGGGGACGCCTACTGGCGGGCGCTTGAACGCTTCGCTGGTGAAGTGTGCACGAAGCCGGACGTCGAATGCATATCCTATCGGGACCTCGCCGGGAGGCTCCGCCAAGAGGAACCCGGCGTGAGCGAGCCGAGAGGATAGCGGTCCGTCTGAATTCAGAACGGATCGTGAAGGCTTTCCAGCCGTGTGCCCTGGTGCCGCGGCCACTACGACCTAGAGGCCCATCCCTCTGCGGACCGCATCAGCGATGGCGGCCGGCCCGTAGCGCAGCATCACCTGCGCCTTGGCCCGCCGGCGGAGATCGTCCATCCGGCCGGCATCGGAACAGAGCGCCATCGCGGCGGCTGTCAGATCCTCGTCGGACTCATGGAGGATTATGCCGTCCCCCGACGTGAATCCCAGACCTTCCGCGGCGACCGGCGTTGCGATCACAGGCAGTCCCCACGCCATAGCTTCGAGTATCTTTATCCGCGTACCACCACCTGTCGCCAGCGGAATGACCGTCAGGTGGCCCCGCGCGAAGAGTGGCGCGAGGTCGCCTGGGTCCTGCACCAGTTCGACGCCGGCCGTCTCGGCAAGCTGGACGACCACAGGCTTGGGGGAGCGACCGGCCAGGATGAGCCGGGCCTTCGGGAATTTCTTTCTGATCGCCGGAAAGATGTTCCTCGCCAGCCGTTCGCACGCTTCGATGTTGGGCTTGTAGCCGAGATGCGCGATGAACAGCATGACGGGCCAACCGTCGCTTCGGCCCGGCAGCGCGGGCAGGACAGCGGGGATTTCGCCCGCCCGGGGAATGCCGTTCATCACCACGTCGATCGGGATCGCCGCCGTCGCGATCCGTTCCAGCCGCAGACGGTCGGCATCGGAGCAGACCCATACGCGGTCGACCACACGCAGGGCATCCGTTTCCTGGCGTTCGATGCGCTTCCGTTGGCGAAAACGGCTCGGTAGGAGACGTTCGGAAAAGGATTTCCCTTCCCGAATGCGGGCCCGAAGGTCGGATTCGATATTGTGCATATCGAGGACAAGGAGCCGCGCGAACGGACGAAGCGGCTCCAGCAGTGCGCCAAGGCCGATACCTTCGACGATGATTGCGTCGGGCCGGAACTTCCGGACCTGCCACAGCAGGCGCGATCGCGCCGCAAGCGGGATACGCCTCTCCGCGTCCGTCCGACGGCTGACCATGGAGGGCCCCCGCGGTTCCCCGGCGATCTCGAGGCCGGCCATGGCGATATCGTTTCCGGCCGTTGCCCGCGCCACCGCGCGGATGGAGACGAGCATCGTCGGGCCCAGATCCGACGCCGCGAGCGCGTTCTGGTAGTTTCTGAGGTCCGCACCCGATATGGCCGGATAGGCCGGATCATATGTCAGGATCAGAGTGCGTAGCGGGAGGGAAAGCCGCTTGGCGGAATGTCGCCGCATCGATGCACAAAATCCCACGGTCTGAGCCATACGGCCGCCAGTGATTCTGGCGCGGTACTGGAATGCCTTCCATCCGCGGCGAAGATCGGGATGTGCGCGGGCCATGCGCATGATGCGTCCGGCCTCGCCGTAGCGGCGATGCATGATCAGCATACGCACGATTCGAAGCGCCACCCACGCCTTCCGCCATTGCAGGACGTCGCGGCCGATCCCGAACCGAGTCAGTCCATTCAATTCCATGGAAATGCGCAGCAGTACCGTGCGCGGCGCCGATACAAAGCGCTCCTCCATCCGTTTTTCGTCGAGATGATAGAGCAGTACAGGCTCGCTCACCGTCGCAACCGGCACACGGGTCAGCATGGCGGCCCAATAGCAGGTGTCTTCATCGAGCGATGATCGATGCCGGAAATCTTATGTCGTCAACGTTTTCGGCGACGAAAAGCGCGCTGCCCATCGCGATCGGCCACATCTCGTTCCGCAGATAGCGGCGCGCGTTCTCCTCAAGGTCCTGACCGTAACCCACCGGAACCTTCAGCTTGTCCGGCCTTGTCTCGGTGCGCCGCAGTACCGATCCCACCGCCAGACCCGCCTTCGGATCATGAGAAAGCGCCTCGAGGAGCAAAGCCAAGGCACCGGGAAACACCTCGTCGTCGGCGTCCAGCAGGAACACGTGGCGCTCTCTCGCGGCGTCCAGACCGGCATTCCGAGCGGCTCCCGCGCTTCCGAAACTGCCCGCAACGACCTTCAGCGGAAGGGCCGCAGCCGCCGCGGCCCGCGTCGCAGCAATCGCCGTCCCATCATCCGAGCCGTCGTCGACCAGCAGCACCTCGCCAATCAGCGGCCGGTCGGCCGAAAGGCTTTTGATCGTCGCCGCTACCGTGGACCCCGCGTTCCGCGCAGGGATAATGACGGAAATCATCGAATCTCAGGCATCTTCGAAATAGCCGCGACCTAGAATGCTGTCATAGATCTCCTTGATCGGAGAGACGGGCCGAAGCGATAGCTCGGCGAGATCGGTTATCCTCACCGGATCGAGATCGAAGGGGCTTTGGCCGGGCAACCACTTGTAAGCGGTTCCCTCCCTAAGGGCCGAAGGACTTGCCACCGCGTAGCCGCCGAATGCCTTGGCGTGGCCGAGCCGCCGCAGCCCGAAATGCAGGCTCGTGGAGGGCAAGGGCCTTGCAGTGCGCAAATAGACGTGAAATCCGCACCGGGAGCGGGCGACCGGCGTCGACCTGACCAGAGCTTCCCTGCCTTTCCGCCATTTCCCGAAATGGCCGACATCATCGAAATCGAGAATCAAAAGATTGCCGGCTCCGGCAACTATGCCGATGTTCCCCGAAAAGCCTTCGAACCAGGCGGCGATCGTCGCTTCCGACGGCGGACGCTGCGAGAGCTCGAAGCATATGCCGGAGAAGGCTATCTCCTTCAGTTCCTTGCGCATCGATTCCCTGTGAACCGGAGAATAACCCATCGCCGGCAGATCGAGATGCTTTCCCCCGCGCAAAAGGGGAACGGGCACGATCCCCTTGCCGAGCAGGCGCAGGGCGTATTCCAAATGAACACCCATCTTGTCTCCTCGTGGCAAAAGGGGCGAACCTGACAGCCGAGTTCCTACGGTGAAGCCTCTTCTCCGCCTTGGCAAGCATCCCGAGATGTGAACGCGCCACCGCTGGCGTGGACGGCTACGGATGCCTCAGCGCCAGAGCGAACGGTTCGGCCGGGAAGCCGGATCGACGCGGCAAATCCGCAACTTCCTATGCAGGGTCCGGATCGTCGGCGGCGCGGTTGAGATAGCGCAGGTCGATGGACGGCAAGGGTTCGCCTTCCACCGTCGCCTCGAAGGCACGGAGACGCTTGTAGATGGATATCAGCGTGACGATGTCGGGCCAGGAATTGACGAGGTACTGGAACGAAGAGCTCACTTGCCCAAAGGCGGTGAGAATTTGCTGCAGGATCCCGAAGGTGATCTTGCCCGCCGCGATCGTCGGGACGAGGATCACATAAGCGAAAATGTTGTCGGCCTGGATGTAGAAGGCCCGCGCGACGTTGAAATAGGCATAGTGGAAATACAGCCTGAAATAGTTCGTCCTTACGTTGGCGAACAGTTCAGCCACCGTCGGCGGGGTGGCGCGATCGGGGTCGTCCTCGCCATAGACCAGTTCCTTGCGGTAGGCCGCCTCGACCCGCTGGTTGCGAAATTCCAGCCCTGGCAGCTTCACGCCCACGATCGCGAGCAAGAGAGTCCCGAAGGTCGACCATACCAAGGCCGCGATGACAAGCGGATACGGGATGGCGCCGACGAGCGGCATGGTTGTGACGTGGCTCGACAGTTGCGCGAGCAAGGGCAGGAATGCGACGAGCGTCATGATCGATTCGACGAGGCTCGTCCCCAGATCCTCGACAGATGTCGAGAAGCGCATCGTGTCTTCCTGCACGCGTTGCGACGCGCCCTCGATGTCACGCAGCCGCTCCCAGTTCGACATGTAGAAATCGTTCATCGCGGTGCGCCAGCGGAAGATGTAATGGCTGACGAAGAACCGCGTGACCACATAGACACCGATCCAGATCGACGCGATCTCGAAGAAGATCAGGATGCCGATGTACAGGTCGGCGGGAGCCACGGAACCCGCGGGCGGCGTAAGGGCCTTCTGGATCATATCGAAGAACGGCCCGCGCCATTCATTCAGGGCGACACTTACCTGAACGGAAAAGTTGGTGGAGAAGAGGATGAAGGCCGAGCCGAGAATGGACCAATTCTGCCAGCGATGCGGCGCGTAGATCGCCCAGAACCCGTAGAAGATGAGGACGGTGGCGGCGAAAT
>JBQCFA010000042.1:0-4493 GCA_051959695.1 Rhizobiaceae bacterium | reverse complement strand
CGTTGGACGCGTCCATCGTGAGCCTCTTGATCGCTCGCCCCGCGCCGCCCACCGACAAATATTAACGGGGAGAATGGCTCAATTATGGCCACGCCGTCCTGCTGTTCCTTCGCAGGGCGGTCGAGGCCGTGGCGCCTACTTGACAATCCGACCAAGGTCCATCTTCAAACGCTGGCAAACACTGGACTTTCAGCGCATTAGCGACACAATGCACCGACAACATCTTCGGGAGGAACCCATGCAGGGACTGATGCAGGAATGGCCGCTGCTGTGCAGCCGGATCATCGACTACGCGGCGCGCCAGCATCCCCATCGCGAAATCGTCAGCCGCTCCATCGAGGGGCCGATCGTGCGCACGACCTATGCCGAGATCCGCGCTCGGGCGCTGAAGGTGGCGCAACGGCTGGAACGGGACGGCTTCTGCAAGGCGGATCGCATCGGCACGCTCGCCTGGAACACCGGCCGGCACCTCGAGGCGTGGTACGGCATCATGGGCATGGGCGGCATCTATCATACGCTGAACCCGCGCCTCTTCCCCGACCAGATCGCCTGGATCATGAACCACGCGGAGGACAGGTGCCTGTTCGTCGATCTCACCTTCGTGCCGCTGGTGGAGAAGATCGCGGCGAATGTTCCGTCGCTGAAGAAGGTCATCATATTGACGGATGCCGCGCATATGCCCGCGACCTCGCTGCCCAACGCCGTGGCGTATGAGGAATGGCTGGCGGAAGCCGACGGCGACTACAGGTGGGTCGACCTCGACGAGCGCGATGCCGCCGGCATGTGCTACACGTCGGGCACCACCGGAGATCCCAAGGGCGTCGTCTACAGCCATCGCTCCAACGTGCTGCACGCCATGATGGCCGTACAGCCGGATGCGATGGGCCTTTCCTCGCGCGACGCCGTGCTGCCCGTGGTACCGATGTTCCACGCCAATGCCTGGGGCCTGGCGCAAAGCGCGCCGATGGTGGGAGCCAAGATGATCATGCCCGGCTCGAAGATGGACGGCGCGTCGATCTACGAGCTTCTCGACACCGAGAAGGCGACCTGTTCCGGCGCCGTCCCGACCGTCTGGCTCATGCTGCTGCAATACCTCGAGGAAACCGGAAAGAAGCTGCCCTACCTGAAGAAGGTCGTGATCGGCGGCTCGGCCTGTCCGCGCGCGATGACGGAAAAGTTCCGCGACGTCTACGACGTGGACGTCATCCATGCCTGGGGCATGACGGAGATGTCGCCTCTCGGGACGCTCGGCACGATGAAGCCTGAATACGCCTCGCTGGTCGGCGATGCGCAGCTCGACATCAAGATGAAGCAGGGCTACGCGCCTTTCGGCGTCGATATGAAGGTCACCGACGACGAGAACAACGAAAAGCCGTGGGACGGCAAGACTTTCGGTCGTCTGAAGGTGCGCGGCCCCGCCGTCGCGCGCGCCTACTACGGCGGCGCCGGCAAGGAACAGTTCGACGAGGACGGCTGGTTCGATACCGGCGACGTCGCCCATATCGACCCGAACGGCTACATGCAGATCACCGACCGCGCCAAGGACGTGATCAAATCCGGCGGCGAGTGGATATCGACCATAGACCTGGAGAACCTTGCGGTCGGCCACCCGGACGTGGCGGAGGCGGCGGTGATCGGCGTCAGGCACGCGCGCTGGGACGAACGGCCCCTGCTGGTGGTCGTCAGGAAGGCAGGAAAGAACCCTTCGAAGGCCGAACTGCTCGCCTTCATGGAAGGCAAGATCGCAAAATGGTGGATGCCCGATGATGTCGCCTTCGTCGATGAAATCCCGCACACCGCGACCGGCAAGATCCAGAAGACGACGTTGCGCGACCAGTTCAAGGACTACCACCTGCCAACGGACGAAGCGGGAGCCGCCTGAGTGCATGACCGGCGGTGATCGCGCGCTTTGAACCGAAAACCTCCGGCGCGGCCTTATGGTCGCGCCGGATCGCGTTGTTTTCGCTCGTTCTTTTTATCGTGGCGGGCCTTGGCCATCGGCGCGGCCTGATAGGCACTGTCGACTTTCTCTGGGTATTGCTGTTCGTCGCGGCCCTGGCGATCGCGTCGCTCCTTCTTGCCGGCGCCAGCTTTCCGAGGGTGTGGGAAAAGGGCGACCGTGGCGGCGGCGCCGCCATCGTCGCCGTTGTCGTGTCCCTGCTCGTGCTTGCCCCGTTCGCGGTGACGGCCGTCCGGTTCTTCATCTACCCGTGCCTGAGCGACATTTCGACGGATCTCCAGGATCCGCCTCGCCTGGTCGAGGCCGCGAAGGCGACCGATGGCGCCGTCAATCCCGTCCGCCCGATCGGCCGCGAGGCGGCCAGGCTTCAGGTCGCCGCCTATCCGGAGATCACCGGCAGACGCTACGGCGCCTCGCCCGAGGACGTGCTGAAAGCGGTTGACCATGTGGTCGCTGCCAGGGGCTGGCGCGTCGTCTCGCATCCGCCCTACGTGGACGGCGAGCACGAATATCTGCTGGAGGCGGTGGCCACGACCTCCCTGCTCGGATTTCCCTCCGACGTGGCGATCCGACTGACCGACGAAGGCGAATCGACCTATGTCGACATGCGCTCCGCCTCGCGATACGGCCGCGACGATTTCGGCGACAATGCCCGGCGTATCTCGGCCTTCCTCGACAGGCTCGACGCGGAAATGGCCGGTCAGGCCAATTGATAGACCGAATCGATGGCGATACCGCCTTCGGCGGCGATCTCCCCGCGTGCGACGAGGTCCTCGACATGCGCCAGGACGGACAGTCCCGCCGCGCCGTGCAGTCGGGGATCGGTGCTGCGATAGATCGTCTCGACCATCTCCGGAATGGTGCGGTCGCCCGCCCTCAGCCTTTCCAGGATCGCGCGCTCGCGCATCTTCCGATGCGCCTTCAGCCCGCGCACGAGCTGGCCGGGATTGGCGACCGGACCGCCATGGCCCGGCAGGTAGAGCCGGTCGTCGCGGCCCAGAAGCCGGTCGAGCGACGCCATGTAGTCCGACATCGCCCCGTCCGGCGGCGCCACGATCGAGGTCGACCACGCCATGACGTGATCGGCCGAGAACAGGATGCCGGTGCCTTCCAGCGAAAAGCACATGTGATTTGCGCAATGGCCCGGCGTGAAGACGCCGCGCAATACCCAGCCGTCGCCCGGGATCGCCTCGCCGTCGGCGAGCCTGAGGTCGGGCCTGAAGCCGGTGTCTGCGCTGGCGTCGAGCGGATTGGTCTCGCCGATGCGCAGCGGCCGGGCAGGGCGGTGCGGCCCCTCCGCCACGACCGTCGCACCAGTCGCTTCCTTCAGCCTCCCGGCCAGCGGCGAATGGTCACGATGCGTATGGCTGACGAAGATGTGGCTCACCGGGCGTCCTGCGATCGCCTTGAGGAGCGCCTGGAGATGTGCCTCGTCCTCCGGACCCGGATCGATGATTGCTAGCGTGTCGCGGCCGACGACATAGCTGTTGGTGCCGTGGAAGGTGAACGGGCTCGGATTGTTGACGGTAAGCCGTGATATCCCCGGCGCGACCGCGATTGCCTCGCCGTAGGCGGGTTCGAAACTCATATCGAATTCCAGCGCCATCGTCCCTACAGCCGGCCGATGCTCTCATAGGCGAAGCCCTGGCTCTCGATCTCGGCCCGCTTGTAGATGTTGCGCAGATCGACCAGCGCGGGCGTCTTCATGCTCTTCTTCAGCCGCCTGAGGTCGAGGGAACGGAACTCGTTCCATTCGGTGACGATCACCAGGCAATCGGCACCCTCCGCCGCCTCGTAGGCGTTGCGGGCATACTCGATCGGCGGCAGCAGGCCGGCAGCCGCCTCCATCCCCTGCGGATCGTAGGCGCGTATCTGCGCGCCGGCATCGACCAGCGCCTGCACGACCGCGATCGCTGGAGCCTCGCGCATGTCGTCCGTGTTTGGCTTGAATGTCAGGCCGAGCACGGCGACGGTCTTCCCGCGCACCTCGCCTCCGCATATCGCGATGACCTTGCGGCTCATGGCGCGCTTGCGCTGGTCGTTGACCGCGACGGCCGTCTCGATCAGCCGGATAGGCGTTCCGAAATCCTGCGCGGACTTGACGAGCGCCATCGTATCCTTGGGGAAGCAGGAGCCCCCATAGCCCGGTCCGGCGTTGAGGAATTTCGGCCCGATGCGTTTGTCGAGCCCTATGCCGCGCGCCACGTCCTGTACGTCCGCACCCGCCTTCTCGCAGAAATCCGCTACCTCGTTGATGAAGGTGATCTTCATCGCCAGGAACGCGTTGGCGGCGTATTTGATGGTCTCGGCGGTGCGCCGGCTGGTGAAGACGATGGGCGACTGATTAAGGTAGAGCGGGCGGTAGACGCGGCTCATGACGGTGCGCGCCCGCTCGTCCTCCGTGCCGACGACGATTCGGTCCGGTCGCTTGAAATCCTCGATCGCCGCCCCTTCACGCAGGAATTCCGGGTTCGAGACGACCGCCACGTCGGCGTTGGCGTTTGTTTCGCGGACGATCTGCTCGACCTCGTCG
>JBQCFA010000041.1:0-2677 GCA_051959695.1 Rhizobiaceae bacterium | reverse complement strand
GTCAGGACCTGGCCGGCATCCCGCCTTATCGGCGTCCGGTCAACATGATGTTCCAGTCCTACGCGCTTTTCCCGCACATGACGGTCTCGCAGAACATCGCCTTCGGGCTGAAGCAGGACCGCATGCCGAAGGCGGAAATAGCCGAGCGCGTCGGCGCGATGCTGAAGCTGGTCAGGCTCGAACAGTTCGCTCAACGCAAGCCGCACCAGCTTTCTGGCGGCCAACGCCAACGCGTGGCATTGGCCCGTTCGCTCGCCAAGCGCCCGAAGGTCCTGCTTCTCGATGAGCCGCTCGGCGCGCTCGACAAGAAGCTGCGCGAGGAGACGCAATTCGAGTTGATGGACCTCCAGCACGAGCTTGGTCTTACCTTCATCGTCGTCACCCACGACCAGGAGGAGGCGATGACCATGGCCGATCGCATCGCCATCATGGAGAAGGGAGAGGTCATGCAGGTGGCGACGCCGGCCGATATCTACGAGGCGCCGTCGACCCGCTTCGTCGCCGACTTCGTCGGTACGGTGAACCTGTTCGAGGGCAGGATCGCCGGGAGATCGGGCGATAGCGGCCGTATCGTCGGCGCGGACGGGTTCAGCCTTCGCGTCGACAATCTCGCCGGTGCGCAAGACGGCGTCCAGGCATGGTTCGCGGTGCGCCCAGAGAAGATGGCCGTCTCGGCGACGAGGCCCACGGATGCGGGCCTCAACGCGATCGAGGGCGAGGTCTGGGACATCGCCTATCTCGGCGACATGACGATCTATCACATAAGGCTCGACGATGGCCGCGTCGTCCGGACGAGCTCGGTCAACAGCCGCCGCGCCGCCGACGAGCAACTCACCTGGCACGACCGCGCCTGGATTTCCTTCCGGCCAGACGCCGGCATCGTGTTGACGCGGTAAGCGGGGACGAGATGCGGCGTTTCGCTTCCGCCATCGCCAGCCGGCTCGTCATCGCCATCCCCTATGCCTGGCTGCTGGTGCTCGTCCTCGTCCCCTTCTTCATCGTCTTCAAGATATCGCTGTCGCAGACGGCCATCGCCATACCGCCCTACGATCCGGCTTTCTCCTTCGCGCAGGGGTTCGCCGGCTTCTGGGCACAGGTGAAAAAGCTGGGCTTCGACAACTATGTCTGGCTGACGCAGGACAACCTCTATCTGTTCTCCTACCTGTCGAGCGTGAAGATCGCCGCGATCTCGACCCTGCTGACGCTCGTCTTCGGCTACCCCATCGCCTACGGCATCGCCCGCGCGCCCTCGACCATCCGGCCGATGCTTCTGATGATGGTGATCCTGCCTTTCTGGACGAGCTTCCTCATCCGCGTCTATGCCTGGATCGGCATCCTGAAGCCGGAAGGTTTGCTCAACCAGTTGCTGCTCTGGCTGCATGTCATCCATGAGCCCCTGATCATCCTCAACACGTCGAAGGCGGTCTATATCGGCATCGTCTATTCCTACCTGCCCTTCATGGTGCTGCCGCTCTATTCGACCTTGGAGAAGATGGACCATTCGCTGATCGAGGCGGCGGAAGATCTCGGCTGCACGCCGATCTCCGCCTTCTGGAAGATCACCTTCCGGCTGTCGCTGCCCGGCATCGTCGCCGGCTGCCTGCTCGTCTTCATCCCGGCGGTCGGCGAGTTCGTCATCCCCGACCTGCTCGGCGGCTCGCACACGCTGATGATCGGCAAGACGCTGTGGAACGAGTTCTTCGAGAACCGCGACTGGCCGGTGGCGTCGGCCGTGGCGATCATCCTGCTTCTCATACTCGTCGTCCCGATCGTATACTTCCAGCAGGCGCAGGCCCGCTCGCAGGAGGCTGGCCGATGAGCGGACAGAAATGGAGCCGCTTCAACATCGTCTCGGTCACGCTCGGCTTCGCCTTCCTCTACCTGCCGATCGTGCTGCTGGTCATCTATTCCTTCAACGCCTCCAAGCTGGTGACGGTCTGGGCCGGGTTTTCGACCCGATGGTACGTCTCCCTCCTCACGGATCGGGCGATGCAGAACGCGGCATGGGTGACGCTGCGCGTCGCGCTGATCTCGGCTAGTGTCGCCACCGTGCTCGGCACCATGGCCGCCATCGCGCTCGTGCGCTACACCCGCTTTCGCGGACGCCTCCTCTTCTCGGCGATGATCTACGCGCCTTTGGTGATGCCCGACGTCATCATAGGCCTCTCCCTTCTCCTCCTTTTCGTGGCGGTCGGCCTTGATCGCGGCTTCTTTACCATTGTCCTCGCTCATATCACCTTTTCGATGTGCTTCGTCGCGGTCGTCGTGCAGTCACGCCTGCTGACCTTCGACCGCTCTCTCGAGGAGGCGGCGATGGATCTGGGCGCGCCGCCGGTACGGACCTTCTTCCTTATCACGCTGCCTATCATCCTGCCCGCCGTCGTCTCCGGCTGGATGCTGGCCTTCACCCTGTCGCTCGACGACCTCGTCGTTGCGAGCTTCGCCTCCGGGCCTGGCGCCACCACGCTGCCGATGAAGATCTACAGCCAGGTGCGGCTGGGCGTTACGCCGGAGATTAACGCTGTCTGCACCATCCTGATCGCCATCGTGACCACGGGCGTGGTCATCGCGTCCGTCGTCAACAAGCGGCGCGAGGTCAGGCGCCTGCGTGATGAGCAGGCCGCGCAGAGGGGATAGGCTGGCTGGGCCCAAGCGGCTTCGTTGTATTTTTGGCACG
>JBQCFA010000040.1:0-5784 GCA_051959695.1 Rhizobiaceae bacterium | reverse complement strand
CGGAACTTTGAGCCTGCGCCGGCGGATCGCCGTCCATGCGGGATTGGCCGCCCCGCCGCCGACGGTGCGCATGGAGCGCAGTGGGCCGGCGCCCATCTCCTCGAGCTTCGCATAGGCGAGCTGCTCAATGCCCGCCATTCCTTCGAGGAGCGCGGCAAGGAAGGCGGCGTCGCTTTCCGGCCGCGGGGTGAGGCGCGGCTTCATCCCTGGATCCGAGTGGGGAAATCGCTCGCCGGTCGCGGGGAGGGGATAGTAGCCGAGATCGGCTGGTTCGGCCGGATCGATCTCCCCCGATAATTCCGCCAGCCGCGCCGGCGTGAAGAACCGCTCCAGGACCTTGCCTCCGCTGTTGGAGGCCCCTCCGGCCAACCACCCCCTGATGGTCCGGTGGCTGTAGATGCCGAATGCCGGGGCGAAGATGGGCCGGGGCGAAAGCAGCTTGACGGTGAGCGTCGAACCGAGCGCCGTTACGGCATCGCCGATCTCGTCGGCGCCGGCTGCCAGGAAGGAGGCGCAGCCGTCGGTGGTTCCGGCCACGACGATCGTCTCCGCCCGCAGCCCGTATCGCGCCGCGATATCCCCGCGCAACGGGGCGACGGGCGTGCCCGATGGCACGACGTCCGGAAGCCGCTCCGTATCGATCCCGGTCTCTTCCAGCCAGCCCGGCCATTGTCTGTTCACGGGGTCATAGCCGGACTTCAGCGCGTTGCTTTCATCCGAAAAATCATGGCGGCCGCATAGCCGTCCCGCGATCCAGTCCGCCTGATGGCAGGCTCGTGACCCGGGAAAAGTCTCTTGCGCCCAAAGGAACTTGGCCAGGCCGGAAGTCGGGCCGGCAGCGGCACTTCCTTGCGGCGGGAGTGCGGCGAGACGCGTTACGATAGCCTCGTCCGCGACCGCCGCGTCGTACATCAGAGCGTCGCTGAGCGGCGTTCCCTCGCTGTCGATCGGGACGACCGTGCCTGACGTGCCGTCGACGGAGATCGCGACGACCCTTGCCGCTTCGATGCGGCCGAGGATGTCACGCAGAACGGCGTCCGTCGTCAGCCACCACACTTTCGGGTCGCTAGGGCTTGAACCCATCTGGTCGAGCCGACGCGACGCCGAAGCCGTCAACTTGTGCGCGTCGTCCATCGCAACCGCGCGCACGCCCGACGTCCCGATATCGATGCCGATGACGAGGGGATGCGCGCGCTCGCTCATCGGTCGCCTATGCGCACGGATTGAGCGGTTCGAGCCCGTTGAGGAAACGCCTGATCTCCTCGGCGGCCTGGCGGGCGGCGTGCGTCACGGTGCGGACGGAGGCGCCCGCGATATGCGGGGTGAGGGTCACGTTCGGAAGCTTGAGCAGCGGCCAGTCGGGCGGCGTCGGCTCCACCGCGAAGGTGTCGAGCATGGCGCTGCCGACATGCCCGGACGCTAGCGCGTCGTATAGCGCCTCGTAGTCAACCAGGGGGCCCCGTGCGGTATTGACCAGTATGACCCCGGGCTTCATGCGGGCGATGAGATCGGCATCGATCATCCGCCGCGTCTCGGGCGTCACCCGCGCATGCAGGGTCATCACGTCGGCCTCTTCGACCAGCTTTTCGAGCCCGACCAGTTCCACGCCGGCGTTGCGGTCCTCCGCGCTCAACTGCACATAGGGATCGGTGACCAGTATCCGGCAGCCGAACGCGCGCAGGAGCCGCACGACGCGCGTTCCGATATTTCCATAGCCGACGACGCCGACCGTCATTTCTCCGAGTTCCCGGCCGGTTCGGTCGACGCGATAGAGATCGCCCCGCCATTCACCCTGCCTCAGCGCCTCGTGGCCAAGGCGGATGAGGCGTGTCTCGCTGATGATGGCGCCGATGGTGAATTCCGCGACGGCGCTGGCGTTGCGGCCAGGCGTGTTGACAACCTTGATGGCCCGTCTCCGGGCGGCGTCCATGTCGATATTGACGGGACCACCCCGCGAAACGGCGATCAGCGTCAAATCGGGCAAACGATCCATCATTTCGGACGACAGCGGCGCAAGATGCGTGACCAGGATCGGAGCGTCGCCGATGAAGGAGACGATCTCGTCGGGATCGCCCATATATTCCTTCAGTCCGTCCAGGCCCTGTTGCGCGTAGCCATGTGTCATCGGCTCGTCCGGCCAGGGTTGCTCGAGCATCCGGACATCGAGGCCGTCGCCGCAGGCGTGGACGATCTCGGACCGGAACACCCCGGGCAGCATGAATCGGTCCCCGATGATGGCGATGCTGCTGCTTTTCATTGGTCGACCAACCTCGCTTCCGCCATGGCCCGCCAGACGGGACGCATGGCCGGCCGGGCTTCCGCGTAGGCCGGCCAGATCTTTCGGTAGGACTCGGCCAGCACATTGTCTGGCGCCTGCAACTCGCCAAGTTTCGGATGAACCCAATCCTTCACGCAGGCGTCCATGGTGGGGTAGACGCCGGTCGCGACAGCCGCGATCATCGCCGCCCCCGCCGCTCCGGTCTCTTCCCGCAGGACGGTTCGGACGGATGCGCCGGTAGCGGCGGCCAGCATGCTTCGCAAGGAAGCGTTCCGGGTCGCGCCGCCGGTGAGACGGATTTCCCTCGGCGTCGATCCGAGCGCGCCGTAGCAATCGCGCGCCGCGAAGGCCAGGCCCTCGAAGACGGCACGGACGACATCAGCGAAGCCGTGCCTCGTCGACATGCCGAAAAGGCCGGCGCGGGCATGACGGTCGAAGAATGGTCCGCGCTCGCCGGCTTCGGAGATGAAGGGCTGGAAAACGAGTTCGCAGGGCCGCGAAGCCGAGATCCATCGGTCGATCTGGGGGATCAGGTCGTCGCGGCTCCTGTCGACGCCCTGGCTTGCCAGGACGTCGCAAGCCATCCCGAGCACCCAGTCGACATTGAGGGAAGCCGCCATATGCGTCTGCACCTGGGCGTAGTGTCCGGGGAGGGGCATGGCCATCGTGTAGCCCGTCGCTTCTTCGTTGAGCACGACCTCGTCGAGGGAACTGGCGAGCCGCATATGCGCGCCGGTGGAGCCGAGGATCGTGCATCCTGCCTCGACGCCGGGATCATGGAGGCCGGCCCCAAGCGCGGTGCAGACGACGTCGATATAGCCGAGCACGACCGGCGTCCCCGGGAGAAGACCGATGGCGGCGGCGGCGTCGGCCTCCAGCGGCGCGGTGGTCGTGGTGCCGTCGATCATCTCCGGCAGGAGACGTCGCAGCGGCTTCAGGCTGAGCATGTCGACGACGTCTTCGCTGTAGCGGCGGCTTCGGAAATCCCCGAACGTGAATGTCCCTTCGGACGGGTCCGTCGCGCGCACGCCGGTCAGATTGAAATAGAGCCAGTCCTTGCAATGGAAGGCGGTGGTGGCGCGCCCCAGCCTTTCGGGCTCGTGGCGCTGCATCCATGCCAATTGCGAGCCCTGCTGGCAGGCGACGAGACCGGTGCCGGTCGCCTCGAAACGCGCCCGGTCCGCCGAACTCTGCCTGAACGTGTCCACCAACGCGGCCGCGCGCGAATCGAGCCAGAGCCAGGCCGCGCCGACGGCGGCGCCCTCCTTGTCGATCAGCCAGGTTCCGTCGCCCTGGCCGGTGACCGCGATCGCGACTAGACGCTTCGACAGGTCGGGAATCCGCGCCGCCAGGTCCGACAGCGTTTCCGCGGCCTTTCGCCATGTGCCGCCTGGGTCTTGCTCGACCCTGCCACCGGCTGCGGTCGAATATTCATTGGCGCGCGCGGCCGAAGCGATTTCGACCCCAGCCGCGTCATAGGCGACGGCCTTGATCATGGATGTCCCGGCGTCGAGGCCGACAAGGACATCCTTCATGGCCTTCGATCCCGGCCGTTTCCTGCTGCCGGCTCGTCGGCGGCCAGGGACCCGGCCGTCAATTCATCGGTGATCAGCCCTTTCAGGTAGCCGCTTTTCAGGATGGACCGGATCGCCGGCACCTTTATTTCGCCGCCGGCGACCGCGACGGTCCGCTTGCCCTGAAGGTCTTCCCGGGGGAGGGCAAGCGTTCGATGCGATAGGGACGTCTCGATCGGCCCCCCGTCGCGATCGAAGAAATGACCGAGCATTTCGCCGACGCCGCCCTGCTGCCTGATCTCCTCGATCTCGGCGAGTTCGATCATTCCCGTCGACACCAGCGACGCCTCGCGAACGGCGGTGCCGATCCCGGCGATCACGAGGTCTGACCGCCTCGCCATTTCGAACACTTCCTCGACCCCGTGCTGGCCGAGCAGCACGGATCTGTCTTCCGCGCTGTTGGCGAAAAAGGGAACGGGCATGACATAGGCTTCGGAGCCGGTCCGCTCGGCGAGGCGATGAATGACGTCGTAGGGATTGGCCGCGAATTTGCGCGTGACGCCGCCGAGCAGCGATACGAAACGCGTCCTGCCGCCTGAGACGCGGGGAAGCGCCTGGACGCAAGCGGCCAGCGTGCGTCCGTGCGCCACGCCGATGAGGATCTCGTCGCCTTTCTCGATCTCCCGCTTGAGGAATTGCGCGCCGGCCATGCCGAGCGCCTTGAGCGGCAGGTCTTCCGACCCGATGTCGGGCACCACCTCGCAATAATCGAGCCCGTAGCGGGCAGACAGCGCGTTCTCCAGTTCTACGCATTCCGCCACGTCGCCGTCGATGAAGACCTTAACCAGGCCCTCCCGGTTCGCTTTCGTGATGAGCCGATGCGCCTTGAGGCCGGAGAGGCCGAGTCGCTTGGCGACATCGGCCTGGGTCATCCCGCCCGCGTAGTGCAGCCACGCGGCCCTGGCGGCCAGGCTCGCTTCGTCATCGCGGATAGGGCTGTCGGCAGAACCTAGCACTTTTTTGGCTTGATATTTTTATCAGGGTGTGAAAGATTTTTCACACGAAAGGGAGGATGTCAAGCTGCATTGCGATGCCGGCAAAGTGTCTGCCGGAGTGCCGCCGCACCATTCCTTCCCTTCGAAGCGCGATTCTTGAGAGATGGATTCTCTCGCTTTTACAAGGATTTGGGACGAATGGTCCGCATCGTTCAGATTTCCGACACCCATTTAAGCCCGACCAAGCGACACTTTCACGACAACTGGGAGCCCCTGCGCGCCTGGATAGCGGCCCGGGAGCCCGACCTCGTCATCCATACCGGCGACGTCACCGTGGACGGCGCGGACATGGAGGAGGACATGGCCTTCTGCGCCGACCTGCTTCGCGGCATAGACGCCGAGGTTCTGGCCGTGCCCGGCAACCATGACGTGGGCGAGCCCGGCAACCCGCACCAGCCGGTAAACGATGCGCGGATCGCGCGCTGGCGTCGTCATTTCGGTCCCGATTACTGGCATCGCGACATCGGCTCATGGCGGATATTCGGCCTGAACTCGATGCTCTTCGGCAGCGGCGAGAACGCCGAGCAGGAACAGCTGGAGTGGCTTTCGGAGGCTATGCGGGAGGCGGATGGGCGTCCCGTCGCCTGGTTCACCCACCGTCCTCTGTTCGTTTCCGATCCGCTCGAGGGAGAGGTCGGGTACTGGGCCGCACCGCCCGCCGAGCGCGCCGTGATCATGAAGATGGTGCGCGATCATCGCGTCAAGCTGGTCTCGAGCGGCCACCTGCATCGCGCCCACAAGGATGTCCGGGACGGGGTCCACTACGTGTGGGCGCCCTCCTCGGGCTTCGTCGTGGGTCCGTCGCTGCAGCCGGAGAGGCCTGGCGAGGCGCGGCTCGGCGCGGTCGTGGTCGATCTCGCCGACGACGGATTTTCCGCCACGATCGAGGATGTCCCGGATCTCCGGACCTTCCGTATCGAAGATGTCATACACGAGG
>JBQCFA010000039.1:0-3229 GCA_051959695.1 Rhizobiaceae bacterium | reverse complement strand
GTGCGGGCTGAGGAAGGCGAGGAAGTTGATGGCGAAGGCGGTAGCAGTGCCGGTGAAGGTCGGGTTCGCCATTGCCAGCGCGCCCGGTATCAGCACGGGCACCACGAACAGCACGAACCAGCCGAAGCCCGGAAAGGCTGGCAGCAGGAGCTGGCCGACGACGAAGGCGAAGGGGACCGCCAGCAGCGTGCCTTTGAAGAAGCCGAAGGAGGTGCGGATCGGGGCCGGGCGCGAGGCGAAAAGACTGGAGACGACCGCGACGATGATCGTCGCCCCGGCGGCGTCCGCCCATTGGGTGGCGATCCAGAACGCCGCGACGAGCGAAGTGGCGAGCGCGGCGCGCACGGCGTTACGCAGCGCCGCGCGACGGTCGCGATGGATGACCAGGGCCGGCTGGCGCGCCTCGCGGCCCATCGCTCGACCGGGGTGGCGGATGGCGTCGAGACCGTCGAGGACGTTCGCCAGCGCGGCGGCGAATTCAGCGCCCATCGCGAGCCTGGCCGCCGCGCCGATGCGATCGGGGACGTCTTCCGGAAGCGGCGCGGCACGCGCCTCGCCGGCAAGCTCCCGGAGCGGGGCGATGACGGCGGAGAGATCGTCCAGCGCATCGGGACGCTCGGCAAGGTCGTGGACCACGGCCCTCAGGCGGCTGCGCGTCGGCGGCAGGGCCGGATTGGGCGGCGCCGCGTGCAGCCTGAGCATCCGCGCCGACGAATGCGCCGACAGGAGATAGCCGATCGTGCGCCTGACTGAGCGGCCATGCGCGGCGAGGCTCGGGCCCTCGAGCCGCACATAGGCGCGCATCTCGCCGAGCGCCTGCGTCTCGGCGATGATGCGGCGGTTGAGCGTGACCAGCGTGGCGCGATCACCGCCGCCGAAGGCAAATTCGGCATAGGCGGCGAGATCGCGGATGAGACCTTCCAGCCGCCCGGCGATCTGGTTGCGCGCCAGTTGCGGCAGGAAGAGGCGGCTGGCAAGGCCGGCGCAGACGATGCCGAGAGCGATTTCCGATGCGCGGGCGACGGCAAGTTCATGGGCGAGGTGCGGTTGACCGAATGCGGGCAGGCTGATGATCGCCGCGGTGTAGCCGGCGAGCGCCGCGCCGTAGGATTCGGGATTGCGCAGGAGCGAGGCGGCGAAAGTGCAGAGGCCGATCCAGACGGCGAGCGCGGCAAGGAAAGCCGCCGCGCCGGCGCTTCCCGCCGCGACCAATACGAGCGCCGCGAGCGAGCCGACGACCGTTCCGGCCAGCCGGAAGAAGCCTTTTGCCAGCACCATGCCGGCGACGGGCTGGGCGACGATGAACACCGTCATCATCGCCCATTGCGGGTTTTCGAGCTTCAGCGCGTAGGCGATCGACAGGGCGACGAGCCCGGCAATCGTGGCGCGGATTGCGAAAATCCAGTCGGTGCGCTTGGGCGGCGGTATGCGCGCCCTCAGGGAACGGAAGGGATTGCGGAGCGCCGGGCTCACCGGTTCACGATCATATATCCAACTCTTCGGCGAACTCGGCCCGCTCCTGGATGAAGCGGAAACGCAGTTCCGGCTTGGTGCCCATGAGGGCGTCGACCGCAGCCTTGGTCGCATCCTGCTCGTTGGCGACCTCGACGCGCAGCAGAGTGCGCTTCTTCGGATCCATGGTCGTCTCCTTGAGCTGCGCCGCCATCATCTCGCCGAGACCCTTGAAACGGCCGATCTCGACCTTCCCGCGCCCGGTGAACTCGTTCCTCAGGAGTTCGTCCTTGTGGCCGTCGTCGCGAGCGTACATGACCTTGCCGCCCTGGCTGATGCGGTAGAGCGGCGGCACGGCGAGGTAGAGGTGGTTGCCGCGTATCAGCTGCGGCATCTCCTGGAAGAAGAACGTCATCAGGAGCGAGGCGATGTGGGCGCCATCGACGTCGGCGTCCGTCATGATGATGACGCGGTCGTAGCGCAAATCCTCGTCGCGGTACTTCGAGCGCGTGCCGCAGCCGAGCGCCTGGATAAGGTCGGCGATCTGCTGGTTGGCCGTCAGCTTGTCGGCGCCGGCGCTTGCCACGTTCAATATCTTGCCGCGCAGCGGCAGCACCGCCTGGCTGGCGCGGTCGCGCGCCTGCTTGGCCGAGCCGCCGGCCGAGTCACCCTCTACGATGAAGATCTCCGCCCCGGCGGCCGCATTCTGCGTGCAGTCGGCAAGCTTGCCGGGGAGGCGGAGCTTGCGCACCGCGCTCTTGCGCGAGACTTCCTTTTCCTGGCGCCGGCGTACGCGCTCGTCGGCGCGGGCGATCACCCATTCGAGCAGTTTGGAGGCTTCCTGCGGATTGTCGGCGAGCCAATGGTCGAAGGGGTCGCGCATCGCGGTCTCGACGATGCGCTGGGCCTCGATGGTCGCCAGCCGGTCCTTGGTCTGCCCGACGAATTCCGGCTCGCGGATGAACACCGACAGCATGCCGGCCGCCGAGATCATCACGTCCTCGCTGGAGATCGCCTGCGCCCGTTTGTTGCCGGTAAGCTCGGCATAGGCCTTGAGACCGCGAATGAGCGCCGAGCGCAGCCCGGCTTCGTGCGTTCCGCCTTCCGGCGTCGGGATGGTGTTGCAGTAGGAGTTCAGGAACGGGTCGCCGCCATACCAGGTCACGGCCCATTCGATCGAGCCGTGGCCGCCCTGCCTTTCGCTCTTCCCCGCGAAGATGTCGCGCGTCACCTGGAACTCGCCGTCGAGAGAGGCGGCGAGGTAATCCCTAAGCCCGCCAGGAAAATGGAAGGTGGCCTTTTCCGGCGTCTTCTCCCTGTCGGCGATCAGCGAAGGCGCGCAGGACCAGCGGATCTCGACGCCGCCGAACAGATACGCCTTCGAACGCGTCATGCGGTAAAGCCGGGCCGGGTCGAACTTCCCGCCCTTGCCGAAGATCTGCTCGTCGGGACGGAAGCGGATCTTCGTGCCGCGGCGGTTGTGCACCTCGCCGAGGTTTTTCAGCTCGCCCTTCGGGTGGCCGCGCGAGAATTCCTGCCGGTAGAGCTGTCGCCCGCGTGCGACCTCCACCTCTAGCGTCTCCGAAAGCGCATTCACCACCGACACACCGACGCCGTGCAGGCCGCCCGACGTCTCGTAGACCTTGGAATCGAACTTGCCGCCCGAATGCAGCGTCGTCATGATGACTTCGAGCGCCGACTTGTTCTTGAATTTCGGATGCGCGTCGATCGGGATGCCGCGCCCGTTGTCGGTGACGGCGAGAAAGCCGGCCTCGTC
>JBQCFA010000038.1:0-9805 GCA_051959695.1 Rhizobiaceae bacterium | reverse complement strand
ATCGTGGGACTGGTCAACCGCTCGCAAGTCCGGCTCCCGGCGGAATTGAGTCATTATAGCATCTTGGGGGATTTCAATGAGGCGCTGCGCGGGCTTCGGCCTCAACTGTGTTCGATCAATACCTATTCCGACAGCCATGCCGACTACGCGGTGGCGGCGATGGAGGCAGGCTGCCACGTCTTCGTGGAGAAGCCGCTCGCCACCACGGTCAGGGACGCCGAGCGCGTGGTCGCCGCGGCGAAGGCAAACGGCCGCCAGCTCGTCATCGGCTATATCCTGCGCCACCACCCGTCGTGGGTCCGGCTGATCGCCGAGGCGCGTGCGCTTGGCGGTCCCTATGTCTTCCGCATGAACCTCAACCAGCAGTCGAGCGGGGCGACCTGGGCGACGCACAGGCAGCTTATGCAGACAACGTCGCCGATCGTCGATTGCGGCGTCCACTATGTCGACGTGATGTGCCAGATCACCGACGCGAAGCCGGTGCAGGTGCGCGGCATGGGGCTGAGGCTGTCCGCCGACATCGATGCCGAAATGTACAATTACGGGCATCTGCAGGTGCTGTTCGACGACGGCTCGATCGGCTGGTACGAAGCGGGCTGGGGGCCGATGATCTCCGAGACGGCCTTCTTCGTGAAGGACGTACTCTCGCCCAAGGGCTGCGTCTCGATCGTCATGGACGAGGGCGCGAAGTCCGACGACATCGACACGCACACCAAGACCGCACGCATCAGGCTGCATAGGGCCGAGCTCGGCCCGGATGGGCGCTTCGCCAAACCCGACGAACTGCTTCGGATGGATGGCGAGCCGGGACATCAGGAATTGTGCGAACGGGAACAGGCCTTCGTGCTGAAAGCGATCCGGGAGGACATGGACCTGTCGCGGCACATGGAGGACGCTGTGCAGTCGCTGCGCATCTGTCTCGCTGCCGATGAAAGCGTGCGGACCGGCCGTGCGGTCGCGCTATGAGCGGGGAATAGGATTTGGGTTCGCTGACACTCGAAAACATCCGCAAGTCCTTCGGCAAGGTCGACGTGCTGAAGGGCATCGACCTCGACGTCAAGGATGGCGAGTTCGTCACTTTCGTCGGGCCGTCCGGCTGTGGGAAATCGACCCTGCTAAGGGTCATCGCCGGGCTGGAGGACGCAACTGGCGGCAGCGTGCGGATCGACGGCGAGGAGGTCGGCGCCACGCCGCCGGCGAAGCGCGGCATCGCGATGGTGTTCCAGTCCTATGCCCTCTATCCGCATCTGACGGTACGCGACAATATGGGGCTCGGGCTGAAACAGGCCGGCGAGGCAAGGAGCGTCATCGACGGGCGGGTGAAGGCCGCAAGCTCGATGCTGTCGCTCGGCGACTATCTCGACCGGCGGCCAGCCGAGCTTTCGGGCGGGCAGCGGCAGCGCGTCGCCATTGGACGCGCCATCGTTCGCAAGCCCAAACTCTTCCTCTTCGACGAGCCGCTCTCCAATCTCGACGCTGCGCTCAGGGTGAATACAAGGATCGAAATCGCCCGGCTGCATCGCGAGCTGAAGGCGACGATGATCTACGTCACGCACGACCAGGTCGAGGCGATGACGCTGGCCGACCGCATCGTCGTCCTCAACAAGGGCGCCATCGAGCAGGTCGGTTCGCCGATGGAGCTCTACAACAAGCCGGCCAACCTGTTCGTCGCCGGCTTCATCGGCTCGCCGCAGATGAATTTCATCGAAGGGTCGAAGCTGGGGGACACCGCCGCCACGATCGGCATCCGGCCCGAGCATCTTGCAGTCGACAGGAACAGCGGCGCCTGGAGGGGCAGGGTGCTGCATGCGGAACATCTCGGGGCGGATACGATCCTATACCTCGATACGGAAACAGCGGGCCTCGTCACCGTGCGCCTGTTCGGCGAGCACCGGTTCAACGATGACGACGTGATCCACGCGACGCCGGATCCGGCTCGCATCTACCGCTTCGGGGCCGACGGCCGCGTTCTTTCCTGATGTGAACGCTTCTTCCGAACGGCCGGCATCATTCCCCTACCGTGGCAGGACGCTCGATCCCATCAGGAACTCGTCAACGGAACGGGCCGCCTGTCGGCCCTCGCGGATGGCCCAGACCACCAGGGACTGGCCCCGTCGCACGTCGCCGGCAGCGAAAAGCCTTTCGACGCTGGTACGGTAGTCGCGCTCGTCTGCGGCAACGTTGACCGAACCGCGGCGGTCCCTGTCCATCTTCAGCGTGTCGTGGAGCTCAGACGCGACTCCCTCCGGCATCGCACCGGCGAAGCCGATGGCGATAAAGGCGAGGTCGGCGCGGATGAAGAACTCCGTCCCGTCGATCGGCTTGCGCTTTTCGTCGACCTCGCAGCATTTCACGGCGGTCAGCACGCCGTCCTCTCCGACGAATTCGAGAGTGGCGACCTGGAATTCGCGATCGACGCCTTCCGCCTGGGAGGACGAGGTGCGCATTTTCGTCGCCCAATAGGGCCAAACGGTGAGCTTGTCCTCGCGCTCCGGCGGCTGCGGCCGGATATCCAGCTGGGTTACGCGTACGGCTCCCTGACGGAAGGCCGTGCCGATGCAGTCGGACGCGGTATCGCCGCCGCCGACCACGACGACATGCTTGCCGCCGGCGAGAATCGACTCCTCCCGCCAGGCGACCGACTGGATGTCCTCGCCGCCGACGCGGCGGTTCTGCTGGACGAGATAGGGCATTGCATCATAGACGCCGCGCAAGCCGGTGCCCGGAATGCCCGCCGGACGCGGGATTTCAGAACCGCCGCAATAGATCACGGCGTCGTATTCGGCGAGCAGCTCCGCGACGGGTTTGTCGACACCGACATTCACGCCGCAGTGGAAGGTGACGCCTTCACCGTTCATCTGGACGACGCGGCGGTCGATATGATGCTTCTCGATCTTGAAATCGGGGATGCCATAGCGCATCAGCCCGCCGGGACGGCTTTCGCGCTCGTAGACATGGACGTCATGGCCACTGCGGCCGAGCTGCTGCGCGGCGGCCATGCCGGCCGGACCCGATCCGATGACCGCTACCTTCTTTCCCGTCTTGCGGTCGACCGGGTAGGGGCGGATGTGGCCGAGTTCGTACGCCTTGTCGGCGATCGCCTGTTCGATCGTCTTGATGGCGACGGGTATGTCCTCGAGGTTGAGCGTACAGGCCTCCTCGCACGGCGCCGGGCAGATACGGCCCGTCCATTCGGGAAAATTGTTGGTGGAATGGAGATTGCGGATCGCGTTGTCCCAGTCGCCGGCATAGACGAGGTCGTTCCAGTCGGGGATCTGGTTGTGCACGGGACAGCCCGTCGGGCCGTGGCAATAGGGTACGCCGCAATCCATGCAGCGGGCGGCCTGTTTCTCGACCTCCTTGTCCGACATCGGCAGCGTGAACTCGCGGAAATGCCGGATGCGATCGGAGGCCGGCTGGTACTTATGCACCTGCCGGTCGATCTCGAGAAAACCTGTAACCTTGCCCATAGTCGCGCTTCCGTCATCGAGCCAACCGCCTGCGGCGGGGCCTTTTTCTTTCAATTCGCATGCTGAGTCCACCTCGCGGTGGAAGGCGGCGGAAGTTTCGCTCCCGCCCTCCGAAGACCGCTACTCCGCCGCCACGTTCATGCGCAGGCGTTCCATCTCCTGCAGCGCGCGGCGATATTCGACCGGCATGACTTTCCGGAATTTCGGCCGGTAATCGGTCCAGTCGTCCAGAATCGCCTTGGCCCGCGTGGAGCCGGTGTAGTGAAGATGGTTGGCGATCAGCTGGTAGAGACGCTCCTCGTCGTGGCTGGTCATGTCGCCCGAAACGTCGACGCGGCCCTTGTGGTCGATGTCGCCGCCATGATGGAGCAGCTTCTCCATCATGTCGTCCTCCTCCGGGACGGGCTCCAGTTCGACCATCGCCATGTTGCAGCGGTCGGCGAAATCGCCTTCCTCGTCGAGCACATAGGCGACGCCGCCCGACATACCTGCCGCGAAGTTACGGCCGGTCTTGCCGATGACGACGACGATGCCGCCGGTCATGTATTCGCAGCCATGGTCACCGACGCCCTCGACGACGGCGGCCGCGCCGGAATTGCGCACCGCGAAGCGTTCGCCGGCGACGC
This sequence comes from Rhizobiaceae bacterium, assembly GCA_051959695.1. Classification (GTDB taxonomy): domain Bacteria; phylum Pseudomonadota; class Alphaproteobacteria; order Rhizobiales; family Rhizobiaceae; genus Mesorhizobium_L. The sequence goes on along the minus strand of JBQCFA010000038.1, from coordinate 5,709 downwards.
CCCGGATGTAGCATTCGCCCTCGATGGCGCCGTAGAGCACGGTGTTGCCGACAATGATCGATTCTTCCGGCACGATGCGCGTATTCTCGGCAGGGCGGATGACAATACGGCCGCCGGAAAGACCCTTGCCGACATAGTCGTTGCCGTCGCCGACCAGGTCGAAGGACACGCCGCGCGCCAGGAAAGCGCCGAAGGACTGGCCTGCCGTGCCGGTCAGTTTCACCGAGATGGTGTCGTCCTTCAGCCCCTTGTGGCGGTGACGCTTGGCGACCTCGCCGGAAAGCATCGCACCCGTCGAGCGGTCGACGTTACGGATGGGTACTTCGATCGTCACCGGCTGCTTCGCCTCAAGCGCGGCAGCGACCTTGTCGATCAGCTTGCGGTCGAGGATGTCGTCGATCGGATGATGCTGCCTCTCGGTGTGATGGATCGCATCGGCCGGCGCCTCCGGCTTGTGGAACACCTTCGAGAAGTCGAGCCCCTTCGCCTTCCACTGGGCGATCATCTGTTCCTTCTCTAGCAGGTCGGACTGTCCGACGATGTCGTCGAGCTTCCGGAAGCCGAGATCAGCCAGCAATTGCCGAACTTCCTCAGCTACATAGAAGAAGAAGTTGATGACGTGCTCGGGCTGGCCCTTGAAGCGCTTCCTGAGCACCGGGTCCTGCGTCGCCACGCCGACGGGACAGGTGTTGAGATGGCACTTGCGCATCATGATGCAGCCGGCCGAAATGAGCGGCGCGGTCGAGAAGCCGAATTCGTCGGCTCCGAGCATGGCGCCGATGACGACGTCGCGGCCGGTCCTCAGGCCACCGTCGACCTGCAGCGCCACGCGGCTCCTGAGCTTGTTCAACACCAGGGTCTGGTGTGTCTCGGCGAGCCCCATCTCCCAGGGCGAGCCGGCGTGCTTGATGGAGGTGAGCGGCGAGGCGCCGGTTCCGCCATCATAGCCGGAGATGGTGATGTGGTCGGCGCGCGCCTTGGCGACGCCGGCGGCGACTGTGCCGACGCCGACTTCGGAGACGAGCTTGACGGAGATGTCGGCCGCGGGATTGACGTTCTTCAGGTCGTAGATGAGCTGCGCCAAATCCTCGATCGAATAGATGTCGTGGTGCGGCGGCGGCGAGATCAGGCCAACGCCGGGCGTCGAATGACGGGTCTTGGCGATGGTCGCGTCGACCTTGTGACCGGGCAACTGCCCGCCCTCGCCGGGCTTGGCGCCCTGCGCGACCTTGATCTGGATCATGTCCGAATTGACGAGATACTCCGCCGTGACCCCGAAACGGCCCGAAGCCACCTGCTTGATGGCCGAGCGTTCCGGATTGGCCGAGCCGTCATAGAGCGGCAGGTAGCGGTCTGGCTCCTCGCCGCCTTCGCCAGTGTTCGACTTGCCGCCGATGGCGTTCATGGCGCGGGCGAGCGTCGTGTGCGCCTCCCTGGAGATCGAGCCGAACGACATGGCGCCGGTGGAGAAGCGCCTGACGATCTCGGACGCCGGCTCGACCTCGTCGAGCGGCACCGGCTTGCGGCCGGTCTCGTCCGCCGTCCTGATGCGGAAGAGGCCGCGGATGGTCTGAGCCTTTGCGGTCTGGCTGTCGATCTGGCCGGAATATTCCTTGAAGGTCGACCAGGAATTGGTGCGCACGGCGTGCTGGAGGGTGGCGACCGCATCCGGCGACCAGATATGCGCTTCGCCGCGCATCCGGTACATGTAGTCGCCGCCCACTTCCAGATGGTGCAGGAGCACGGGATCGCTGCCGAAGGCATCGGTATGGCGGCGCGCCGTCTCCGCGGCGATTTCCGTCAGTCCCACGCCTTCGATAGTCGTGGCGGTGCCGGTGAAATACTGGGAGAGGAAGTCGCTCCTTAGGCCCACGGCGTCGAAGATCTGCGCGCCGCAATAGGACTGGTAGGTCGAGATGCCCATCTTGGACATGACCTTCAGAATGCCCTTGCCGATCGACTTGATGTAGCGCGTGACGACTTCACGCGCGTCGACTTCGGGCGGGAACTCGCCGCGCCTGTGCATCTCCGTCAGCGTGTCGAAGGCGAGATAGGGATTGATTGCCTCGGCGCCGTAGCCGGCAAGGCAACAGAAATGATGAATCTCCCGCGGCTCGCCGGATTCGACGACCAGCCCGACCGAGGTCCTGAGGCCCTTGCGGATCAGGTGATGGTGCACCGCCGCCGTCGCCAGCAGCGCCGGGATCGGGATGCGGTCCGGGCCGACCTGCCTGTCCGACAGGATGATGATGTTGTAGCCGCCGGCGACTGCCGCCTCGGCGCGTTCGCAGAGCCGGTCGAGCGCACCGGGCAGGCCGGCCGCGCCTTCGGCGGAAGCGTAGGTCACGTCGAGCGTCTTCGTGTCGAAGCGATCCTCGGTATGGCCGATCGAGCGTATCTTCTCCAGATCGCCGTTGGTCAGGATCGGCTGGCGGACCTCCAGCCGCTTCTTCCTCGACGAGCCGACGAGATCGAAGATGTTCGGCCGCGGTCCAATGAAGGAGACGAGGCTCATGACGAGTTCCTCACGGATCGGATCGATCGGCGGGTTCGTCACCTGGGCGAAGTTCTGCTTGAAATAGGTGTAGAGCAGCTTGGAGCGGTCCGACATGGCCGAGATCGGCGTGTCCGTGCCCATGGAGCCGACCGCTTCCTGGCCGGTCATCGCCATCGGCGCCATGAGAAGCTTCAAGTCTTCCTGCGTGTAGCCGAAAGCCTGCTGGCGATCGAGCAGCGTCACGTCCTTGCGCAGCGCGCGCGGCTCCACCGGCTTCAGCTCCTCCAGGATAAGCTGCGTGTTGGAAAGCCATGTCTTGTAAGGGTGCTTGGCCGCGATCTCGGCCTTGACCTCCTCGTCGGAGATGATGGCGCCCTTTTCAATGTCGATCAGCAGCATTCGGCCAGGCTGAAGCCGCCACTTCCTGAGGATATTTTCCTCGGCGATCGGCAGCACGCCGGCCTCGGACGCCATGATGACGCGATCGTCGTCGGTAACGATATAGCGGGCCGGCCGCAGTCCGTTGCGGTCGAGCGTGGCGCCGATCTGGCGGCCGTCGGTGAAGGCGACGGCCGCCGGTCCGTCCCATGGCTCCATCAGCGCGGCGTGGTACTCGTAGAACGCCTTGCGGTCCGGCGTCATCTGCTTGTTGCCGGCCCACGCCTCGGGGATGAGCATCATCATCGCGTGGGCAAGCGAATAGCCGCCCTGCGTCAGGAACTCGAGCGCGTTGTCGAAGCAGGCCGTGTCCGACTGGCCCTCGTAGGAGATCGGCCAGAGTTTCTGGATGTCGTTACCGAACAGCTCCGAATCGACCGAAGCCTGCCGGGCCGCCATCCAGTTGACGTTGCCGCGCAGCGTGTTGATCTCGCCATTGTGGGCGACCATCCGGTAGGGATGGGCGAGCTTCCACGACGGGAAGGTGTTGGTCGAGAAGCGCTGGTGGACGAGGATCAGCGCCGATTCGAACAGCGGATCGGAGAGATCCCTGTAGTAGACGCCGACCTGGTAGGCGAGGAACATGCCCTTGTAGACGATGGTTCGAGCCGACATCGAGACGCAGTAGGAGCCGATATCGCGCTTGCCGTGCTCGTCATAGATGCGGCCGGAAATCACCTTGCGCAGGATATAGAGCCGCCGCTCGTATTCCTCGTCGCTCTCGATGCCTTCCGGGCGGCCGAAAAAGGCCTGGCGATGAAAGGGCTCGGCGGCGGCGATCTCCGGCGCCTTGGAAAGAGACGAATTGTCGACTGGCACGTCGCGGAAGCCGATAAGCGGGATGCCTTCTGCCTGCGCCGAATCGCGAATGACCGCCTCGACATGGTCGCGCAGTTCCTTTTCCTGCGACATGAACCAATGGCCCACGCCGTAACGTCCCGGCGGCGGCAATTCGATCCCCTGCTTCGCCATCTCCGCGCGGAAGAAGCGGTCCGGAATCTGGACCAGCACACCCGCGCCGTCGCCCATCAGCGGATCGGCGCCAACGGCGCCGCGATGGGTGAGGTTCTCGAGCATCTGCAGCCCGTCCTCGATGATCTTGTGCGACTTCACGCCCTTCATCTGGACGATGAAGCCGACGCCGCAGGCGTCGTGCTCCTTTCCAGGAGCGTAAAGGCCGGCTTGTGCGGCTAGCGCGGCTTTGGACGCAACCGCTTTCGTCTGCGCCGCCGGCATCCCACCTGGCATCACAGAGGGCGTTACGTCCGTCATCCTCTTGTCTCCTTCAGCTGCCCTCGGGGCGATTGAATTCTACCGACCTGCTCGTGCGTCGATCCATCGATTTGAAGTGTTCGACGCACGGAGCCGGAAGGCGTTACTATACGCCAATCCTGCCAATGAAAACGCGATCAAATAAGACAGGATTACTGTCCTATTTCAGCTATGGCAGAAATTTGCCCGCCGTTCAAGACGGAAATGCAAAAATCCCCGTCCGGTATCGCAACTTAGTTTCGTGGAAGAGCTGCTATTTGAATGATCCTTTCGCGATGTGTCCAGGCGGGCCGCGGTTTGCCATGGCGAGTAAGCCTCGCCTCTGGTGGCGATCGGGGAAAAGGTCTAACCGGAAACTCGATTTTCAACCAAACAGCCCGGACGCTTCGAGAAATGCACTTTGCTTCCGACAATTGGGCAGGCGCCCATCCCAATATTTCCGAGAATTTGACGCGGCAGGCGGCGGGCTTCATGGCCGCCTACGGGACCAGTGATCTCGACAAGGCGGTGGAACGAACGTTCAGCGAGATATTCGAACGCGAGGTGGCCGTCTTTTTCGTCGCTACCGGCACCGCCGCCAATTCCCTGGCGGTCACGGCCATGAGCCGCCCCGGCGGCGTCGCCTTCGCGCATCGCGAGGCGCATATGATCGAGGATGAATGCGGCGCGCCTGAATATCTGTCCGGCGGCACCCGGCTTCATCCGGTCGACGGAAAATTGGGTCGCATGGATCCACGGAAGCTCGCGGCGGCGATCCGCCATTTCGATCCCGCCTTCGTCCATGCCGGTCGACCGGTCGGGGTCTCCGTCACGCAATCGACCGAGATCGGCACCGTGTACAGCCTGGCCGAGCTCGACGCCATCGCCGGGGTCTGCCGTGACAACTGCCTGCCGCTCCACATGGACGGCGCCCGCTTCGCCAACGCTCTCGTATCCCTCGGCACGACGCCGGCGGAAATGACGTGGAAACGTGGCATTGACCTCGTCTCCTTCGGCGGCACCAAGAACGGCTGCTGGTGCGCGGAGGCGCTGGTGGTTCTCGACCCGGCGAAGAGCGGCGACATGCCGTTCATCCGCAAGCGCGCCGCGCAGCTTTTCTCCAAGTCGCGCTTCATCGCGGCGCAGTTCCAGGCCTACTTCGATGGCGCGCTGTGGCTGGAGACGGCGCGCCATTCCAACGCGATGGCGACCCGGCTCGCCGACTGTATCGGCGGGTCGGACAAGGTGCGACTTGCCTGGAAGCCCGAAGCCAACGAGGTTTTCGCGATCATGGCCAGGTCGCTGGTCGAGCAATTGAGATCCGAGGGAGCGGTATTCTATCCGTGGAAGACGCCGGGATCGCTAGCGGATAAAGTGGGCGATGACGAGACGCTGTGCCGCTTCGTCACCAGCTTCGCCACCACGCCCGAGGAGATCGACCACTTCGGGGCCCGGATCACATCCAAGGCCGCGTGAACGCGCGACCTTATCGCAAGCAGGATTGGAACGCAGCATGAAGTATA